>JAETTS010000070.1 GCA_021769025.1 Enterocloster bolteae | reverse complement strand
GAAAAGAATGACAGAATTGCAGTGCACCGGGATTGAAGGCACATCTATGATATTTTATTGTCAGAATCTTTTGACCGACTGCCGGAAGAGATGGGAAAGCTAAAGGTGGAGAACCGGAAGATTTGTATTGTGACAGATTCCACGGTGGCAGGGCTTTATCTGAAATCAGTGGCAGACCTGTTGACCGGCTGCTGCAGACAGGTGATTTCTTTTGTATTCCCGGCGGGGGAGGAGAATAAAAACCTAAAGACTGTTCAGGAACTTTACGAGACGTTGATTGCCCACCGGTTTGACAGGAAGGATTTTTTAGTGGCGTTGGGAGGCGGAGTGGTAGGTGATCTGTGCGGTTTTGCTGCGGCCACTTATCTGAGAGGGATTTCCTTTATCCAGATTCCCACTACGCTGTTGTCCCAGGTAGACAGCAGCATCGGCGGAAAGACTGGGGTGGATGTGGGATCTTACAAAAATATGGTTGGAAGCTTTCATATGCCAAGACTGGTCTATACCAATGTCAGCACCCTCTTAACCCTTCCAGAGGAGCAGTTTACGTCCGGTATGGGAGAGATTGTCAAACACGGCCTCATAAAGGATGTCAAATATTACCAGTGGCTTAAGGAGCATGCAGGCCAGATTATGGATCGAGACATAAATGTGTGCATGGAGATGATCTGGGGAAGCGACGAGATCAAGCGGAAGGTAGTGGAGGAAGATCCTACAGAACAGGGAGAGAGGGCCCTTTTAAATTTTGGACATACCCTTGGCCATGCCATCGAAAAATGGAAAGACTTTCAGATGCTTCACGGCCACTGTGTGGCTGTGGGGGCGTTGGCAGCTGCCTGGATGTCCGTGGAGAAGGGGTGGATCTCCAGGGAGCAAGTGGCAGAGTTAGAGAAGTTGATGGAAACATTCCATATGCCAGTATCCGTCTCAGGAGTGGATCCCCAGCAGGTGATTGATGCCACGAAAAATGATAAGAAGATGGATGGCGGAAGGATTCGTTTCATCTTGTTAAAAGAAATCGGGCAGGCTGTCATAGACAGCCAGGTGACCGAAGAAGCCATGAAAAAAGGGCTTTCTATGGTTTTAGAGTGAGGAGAGAGCATGAGTGGAAGAGGGAAGACGATGGTTGGGTTTCTGACAGGAGCGGCTGTGCTCACCGGATTGGATCAATGGACCAAGAAACTGGTGATAGACAGGCTGAAAGGAAAGCCGCCAGTGGTTTTATGGGATGGGGTCTTTGAGTTTTGCTATTCAGAAAATCAGGGGGCAGCCTTTGGTATGCTTCAGGGAAAGCAGCTTTTTTTCTTTCTTGTGGCATCTTTGGTGTTTCTGGCAGTGCTCTATGCCATGTGGAAGCTTCCCAAGGATAAAAAATATGTGCCTTTTAAGATATGCCTTACCTTGATTGCATCAGGGGCATTGGGGAATCTGATTGACCGGACAGCCCAGGGATATGTGGTGGATTTCCTGTATTTTAAGCTGATTGATTTTCCGGTTTTCAATGTGGCAGACTGTTATGTAACCGTGTCTGCGGCGGTGTTGCTATTTTTGGTATTGTGCTACTATTCAGATGAAGATTTTGAGGTGCTGAAGCCGGGAAGGCGAGACGGCGATGAAGGCAGCAGGGCAAAGGCAGGAAAGGAGTCCTAAATGAGACAGATGTTTCAGGTGCCAGAGGGCCAGGCGGATGTCCGCATTGACCGCTATCTGGCAGAGGTCTCGGAAGGCCTGTCCCGGTCTTACATTCAGAAGCTTTTAAAAAGTGGCGGGGTTCTGGTAAACGGGCTGGCTGTGAAAGCCAGCTATAACGTATGTCCGGGAGACGCGGTTGTGCTTGATGTGCTGGAGGCGGTGGAACCGGAGATCCAGGAAGAGGAGATGGATCTGGATATCCTGTATGAAGATCAGGATGTGATTCTGGTCAACAAGCCGAAAGGGATGGTGGTTCATCCGGCAGCCGGACATTACAGCGGCACCCTGGTAAACGGGCTCATGGCCCACTGCCGGGATCAGCTTTCCGGAATCAATGGGGTGATGCGGCCAGGGATTGTCCATCGGATCGATAAGGACACTACTGGGGTCTTGATTGCCTGTAAGAATGATTTTGCCCACAACAGAATTGCCGCACAGTTGAAGGAGCATTCCATTACCAGAAGTTATCTGGCAATTGTTCACGGTGTGATAAAGGAAGAAGAGGGGACGATCGACGCGCCCATCGGCAGGCATCCGGTGGAACGCAAGAAGATGAGCATCAATGAGAAAAACGGCCGTTCGGCTGTGACTCATTACCAGGTTCTCCAGAGATTTTCCCGCTATACGTACATCCAATGCCGGCTGGAGACCGGGAGAACCCACCAGATCCGTGTCCATATGGCAAGTATTGGCCATCCCCTTCTGGGAGATGAAGTCTATGGGCCTCATAAATGCCCGTTTGCTCTTGAAGGACAGACCTTGCATGCGGAAGTATTGGGGTTTGTCCACCCCAGAACCGGGAAGTATATGGAATGTACGGCTCCTTTGCCGGAGTATTTTGAACAGCTGTTAAAAAAACTGGAACGTGCCGGATCATGACTTTTGGTCACTGGGTGCGTTCTATTTACAAGAAGCCCTTGAGGCAGGAGACAGAGGATGAATATTTTTGATATATTGGGGCCTGTGATGGTAGGGCCTTCCAGTTCCCACACCGCAGGGGCGGTGAGAATCGGATTGATCACGAAAAAATTGCTGGGATCCGTGCCGGTGAAGGCGGATATCACCTTGTCAGGATCTTTTGGGGCTACCGGCGTAGGGCATGGCACGGACAAAGCGTTGGTGGCAGGGCTTTTGGGAATGGACACGGACGATATCCGAATCCCGGAAAGCTTTGACATTGCCAGAGAGCAGAACATGGAGTTTGCTTTTTCTAAAGAAAATATCAGAGATGCCCATCCCAATACAGCTCTCTTAAAGGTGGAGGCAGCCAGCGGACGGGCATTGGAGGTGCAGGCATCTTCCCTGGGCGGAGGGCGGGTCATGATCAACAAGCTGGATGGGATTCAGATCAATGTCACAGGAGAGCGCCCGGCCCTGATCGTCCACAATTTAGATCAGCCTGGCCATGTGGCGGAGGTGACTTCCCTGATGGCCCACAAGTCCATCAACATCGCTACCATGAATGTGTACCGGGACAAGCGGGGAGGATATGCTGTCATGGTATTGGAGACAGACCAGAATATTCCTGATTCTGCCATTGAATGGCTGAAACGGGTAGAGGGGATCATAAAGGTGACTCGTTTGAATATCGGAGAGGAAGGATAAAGGATTCGGCTGCAGAAACCATCTACATGGTAGAATACCTAGTGTCATGACACTAACATGGAGGAAAATGTATGGCATATCATTCATTAAAAGAGATTGTTGACTACTGTGAGAGAAGGAAGGTATCCTTTTTCCAGGCCGTTCTGGAAGATGATATGGAGGAGCGGAAAGTGACCCAGCAGGAGTCCATGGCTTCCATGTACACAATGTGGGATGCCATGCTGCTTGCTTCCACCGCCTATGACGGCAGCTTAACATCTGCCAGCGGCCTGACTGGAAGACAGGGAGCCCTGATGGAGGAATACCGAAAGAAAGGAAAGACCCTGTGCGGAGACTTCATCAGCCAGGTTGTGGCACAGGCCCTGGAGATGGGAGAGTCCAACGCCTGTATGAAACGGATTGTGGCGGCTCCCACAGCCGGTTCCTGCGGCGTGTTGCCGGCCGTGTTGATTCCCTATTACCAGATGCATCAGCAGGAGGTGGAGGATATCCATAAGGCTGTGATCGAAAGCTTATATGTGGCGGCTGGAATCGGCCAGGTGATCGCCTCCAGGGCCTTTATCGCCGGAGCTGCAGGGGGGTGCCAGGCGGAGATTGGTGCCGCTTCTTCCATGGCTGCCGGAGCCTTGGTTTATTTAAAAGGCGGGGACAACCACCAGATTTGTCATGCCAGCGCCATCGCCATGAAAAGCCTGTTGGGCCTTGTGTGCGACCCGGTGGCTGGCCTGGTGGAGGTTCCGTGTGTGAAACGAAATGTGACAGGCGCAGTCAATGCCCTGGCAGCGGCGGATATGGCCCTTGCAGGAATCACCAGCGCCATTCCGGCGGATCAGGTATTCGATGCCATGAGGGAAGTGGGAGAGAAAATGCATGTGTCCTTAAAGGAGACCGGGGAAGGGGGCCTTGCTGCGACACCGGAGGGAATCCGGATCACAAAATTATTAATCCGGAGTCATTAATCCGGTAATTATTTCTATACATTTTCAGCCTTTTGATGTATAATAAGATATATGGTAAACATTTGTATTTACAATATTATCTCAGAAAAGCCATGGAGAAGGTATATGATCGCGACTGTTTTGGCGGCACAACCAGGTATAGGAGATGCAGGGCCTGCGGGGGGAGGCCTTTGATAAAGAAAGGACGGACCGTGCAAAAGGAGAACAGCCGCATAAGGGGGAGAAATCCACGGCTGAGACAACCATATGGGAAAGACATCGAAAGGAGGATTTTTATGAATGGTAATTTAGTAATCACGATTGGAAGACAGTGCGGAAGCCAGGGAAGGATCATTGGACAGAAGTTGGCGCAGGCTATGGGGGTAAAGTGCTACGACAAGGAGCTTCTGTCTGAGGCGGCCAAGAACAGCGGCCTGTGCGAGGAACTGTTTGAGACACACGACGAGAAACCTACCAACAGCTTTTTATATTCCCTGGTTATGGACACCTATTCCATGGGATACAATTCCTCTGCTTATCTGGATATGCCCATCAACCATAAGATTTTTCTGGCACAGTTTGACACCATCAAGAAGCTGGCGGACGAGGAGTCCTGCGTGATCGTGGGACGGTGCGCTGATTATGCCTTAGCAGAGTATCCCAACACTGTGACTGTATTCATCACAGCTAACGAGGCGGATAAGCTGGCATATTTACAGAAGGTGAACAACGTGACAGAGGCCAAGGCCAAGGATATTATGGTGAAGACCGACAAAAAGAGGGCCAGCTACTACAATTACTATGCCAGCAAGCGTTGGGGCGAGGCCAAGGGGTACGACCTGTGTATCAATAGCAGTGCAGTAGGGATTGAAGGAGCGGTAAAAGTGATTCAGGAATTTGCGAAGCTGAAGACGGAGAAGAATAAGAATAATTAAGATGGTGAAAGAATGAGTAACCAGGAATTTCGTATTCTGTGAATCATTACTTGCACTTCTGGAGACGAATAATCGTGAGAAAGCGAAACATGTCATTGAAAATACAATCAGGCGGCTTGATAAAAATTAAAAGCCTGATGGCTATGATGACAGAAGATAACGTATAAAAATGCCTCATCAGGAACAGGCTTCCTGGTGAGGCGCTTTTTATGCACACCTGACTCATCTATTCTGCGATGATCACAGATACCTGGTGCTGCGCAGCATACTCACAGAAATCCGAATCTGGCCTCTGATCCGTGATGATGCCGGTTAAGTCTTTTACCTCGCAGTACGTAAGCAGGGACACACTGCTGAACTTGCTGGAATCTGCCAGCAGGTATTTCTCCATGCTTTTTTTCACAGCCATTTCTTTAATGCAGGTTTCCTCAGGGGAGGAATTGGTGGCGCCGTTCTCCAGAGTAATTCCGGTGGCGGACAGAAAGGCCTTGTGAATGTTGTAGGAAGACAGAAGCCTGGCGGCATTATTTCCTGTAAAAGACAGGGTCTTCCGGTTCAAGGTGCCGGACAGGGAGATCAGACTGATATTGTCATAGGGGATCGCCTGGACCATCACCTCAATGTTGTTGGTAAGAAGAGTGAGCCGTTTCTCTTTTAGGTGTTCCAGCATGTACAGAGTAGTAGTGCCGGAGTCTATGAAGATACTGTCACCTTCAGATACTAGGGAGGCGGCCCTGGCGGCGATCCGGCGCTTGTTCTCCTGGTGCTTTACATTTCGTTCAGCAAAGGAGATCAAAGGCTTTTTGGGCTGAGTGCTTACCATAACGCCGCCATAAGTCTTGACAATGTCCGAATTTTGGGTAATCTCATCAATGTCCCTGCGAATCGTATTTTTTGACACCTGGAAAATCTGGCAGAGATCGTCCAGAGTTACGGTTTTGTGGGTATAAACGTATTGCTCAATTTCAGAAATCCTCTGAGAACGCATGGAATCACCTCCCCTTTAAAGGTACTCCTAGAGCACACGGGAATGTCTCATTAGATGGTTCCGTCCCAAGTGGAAACAGTAGTGGCTTTCTTCTCCTCCTCGTCGAACCAGCGAGTGGTAACAACCTTCTTCTCCGTGAAGAAATAGAAACCGTCTTTTCCCAAGGTGTGCAAATCGCCAAAGAAGGATTGCTTGTGGCCGTTGAACGGGAACATTCCGATGGGTACCGGGATGCCTACGTTAACGCCGATCATGCCGCCGTCTGTGTGGCGTGTAAATTCGCGGGCATAGTGGCCGTTCTGGGTAAAGATAACGGAACCGTTGGCAAAGGGATTGGCGTTCATCACAGCCAGACCCTCTTCGAAATCTTTTACACGCTTGATGCACAGAACCGGTCCGAATACTTCTCTGTCGCCGATAGTCATACCAGGCTCCACATGGTCGAAGATGGTGGGGCCTACATAAAATCCGCCCTCATAACCTTCTACGACGGTGTCACGGCCATCCAGAACCAGTTTGGCGCCTTCTTCCACGCCTTTGTTGATCCAGCCTACTACAGACTCTTTATGTTTTGCATTGATAACCGGTCCTAACTGAGTGGTCTTGTCATAAGCTGGACCTACCTTCAATGCTTTTGCTTTCTTAACCAGAGCTTCCACTAACTGGTCTGCGATGCTTTCCTGGGCAACCACAACAGGAAGAGCCATGCAGCGCTCTCCGGCGCAGCCAAAGGAGGCGTTGATGATACCGGCAGCTGTTCTCTCAATGGGAGCGTCCTCCAGAACCAGGGCGTGATTCTTGGCTTCACACAAAGCCTGTACACGTTTGCCGTGAGCAGCAGCAGTAGAGTAGATATGTTTTCCAACGGAGGTGGAGCCTACGAAGGAGATACCCACAATGTCCGGATGAGTTAAGAAGATCTCAGCCTCATTCCTGGAACAGGTTACGATGTTTACCACACCGTCGGGAACGCCGGCTTCCTTGTAAATCTCAGCAATCCGCATACAGGTCTGAGGAGTGAAGGTAGCTGCCTTAAGTACAATGGTATTGCCGCATGCGATACAGATAGGGGTCATCCATCCCATAGGGATCATAGCTGGGAAGTTAAATGGAATGATTCCGGCAAATACGCCTAGGGAGCAACGGTATGCAACGGTATCGTATCCCTTGGAGGCATCCATCAGGCTTTCTCCCATCATCAGAGACGGGGCAGAGATGGCCTGCTCGGTTCCCTCGATTGCCTTTAACACATCGCCTTCGGACTCGGACCAGTTTTTGCCGTTCTCTCTTGCCACGGACATGGTAAGTTCTTCCATGTGGGCATATAACAATTCCCGCACTTTATAGAGAATCTGTACTCTCTTCTTCACTGGTGTTGCGGACCATGCCGGATAAGCAGCCTTCGCTGCTGCAATGGCTTCCTCTACTTCCTCAGCGGTACAGCAGGGAACCTTGGCGATCACCTCGCCGGTGCTGGGATTGTAAGCGTCCGTATACTTGTCGGTCTTGGACTCTTTGAACGCACCGTTTACATAATAGCCTAATTTCTTGATCTCGCTCATGCTTTTGAAATCCGTCCTTTCTTAAAATGGATAAATAATTGTTAACTGCTGGATAAATCTTATCATATTTTGGGTAAGTTTACAAGATGTATTTGTGAAAAAATATCTTTTTATACTATTCTTCAAACTCTGGAAAGGCGGTTTGAAAAAATGGTATTTCTGGTTGAAAGTGTCTTGAAAAAGTCCTGGATTTTATAGTATACTGTTTTTGAGTTAGAATTTACTAACAAACAAGAAAGCCAGGAGGAATAGTATGGAGCGAGAAGTAATGCAGGGAATCCTGATTCCCTTTTTTGGCACGGCCCTTGGGTCAATGTGCGTACTGTTTATGAAAAACAAAATGAATGCCCTGCTTCAAAGGGCTCTGACAGGATTTGCAGCAGGAGTTATGGTGGCAGCCTCTGTCTGGAGCCTTCTGGTTCCGGCTATGGAGCAGGCGGACTTTATGGGGAAGTGGGCATTCCTGCCTGCAGTGGCTGGGTTCTGGCTTGGAATCCTGTTTCTTCTGCTGTTGGATAAAACCATTCCCCATCTGCATATGAACAGCAAAATGGCGGAAGGGCCTAAAAGCGGTTTTCAGAAGACGACAATGCTGGTACTGGCGGTGACGCTTCACAACCTGCCGGAGGGCATGGCCTTAGGCGCAGTCTATGCAGGGCGGATGTCCCAGGAGGTTGGCATAACCGCCATGAGTGCCATGGCGCTGTCTTTGGGAATTGCCATACAGAACTTTCCAGAGGGCGCTATCATTTCCATGCCCCTTAAGGCTGAGGGGGTCTCCAAGGGGAAAGCCTTCCTCTATGGAACCCTTTCTGGAGCAGTCGAGCCAGTGGGGGCCTTGCTTACGATTCTGGCTGCAGGCTATGTGGTCCCAATCCTTCCCTATCTGTTAAGCTTTGCGGCAGGAGCCATGGTCTATGTGGTGGTGGAAGAACTGATTCCGGAGATGTCGGCAGGGAAGCATTCCAATGTGGGAACCCTGCTGTTTGCAGCTGGTTTTACTGTGATGATGGCACTGGATGTGGCGCTGGGATAGAGTAGGGGGTCATGTGAGAGATGAGTGTGTTAATGCGAATAAAGGCGAAGGACAGGCCGGATACGTATATTGTGGTGACATTTGGGCTAAAGCGTCAGGTGGAATCGCCGCGTATTGACGGAGCAGTAGAACCCTATCCCAACCGCTGGACCCACCATGTGCTGATCTCCCGGGAAGGGGAGATTGACGATGAACTTTTGGGATGGGTGAAGGAGGCGGCTGTGTTTTCGGAGAAGAAATGATGATATAGAACAGGGAGCTTCTCCGGCTGATCTGGAAAAGCCCCTTCATTTACGAAAACTACCGTTTGATCAACAGAACGGAAATATCGTTTACATTGGTACCTGTAGCCCCGGTTTTTAACAGACCGTCACATTGTGCCAGGGCGTGATAGGAGTCATTGTCCTGAAGGACAGCAAATATATCAATTCCCTGCTTGGCCAGATGTGCGGCTGTGTCTTGGTCCACATAGCCTCCGGCGGCATCGGTAGGGCCATCGGTTCCGTCAGAGCCTAAGGAGAAGACTGCTGTGTCCTTCATACCGGCGATGCCTGGAGCAGCGGCCAGAGCCAGTTCCTGGTTCCTTCCTCCCAGCCCGTGGCCTGTCAGATGAACCACTGTTTCCCCCCCAGCGATGAAGGCCAGGCTCTTTAAGGAGTCCTGATGGTACTGGGCGATATTGGATAAAAATCCACCGGCTTCCCTGGCGGCGCAGGATAAGCTGGCGGTCAGTACCACCGGCTCATATCCCAGCTGCCGGCAAGTCTCTTCCGCTGCCAGACACAGCTGCCGGACGCTGCCAGTGATGTGGGTTTCTACATTTTCCAGTATCTTGGGCGTCTCCACATTTAAAAGTTCCTTCATCTCATCGGTAAGGGTTAAATGGTATTTGTCGGCGATGCGGGCTGCCTGGGCGGCAGTGGAAGAATCCGGGTATGCAGGACCGGAGGCAATCATATCCA
>JAETTS010000069.1 GCA_021769025.1 Enterocloster bolteae | reverse complement strand
CTTTTGATTATAGCTAAAGTATTCAATACAAGGCTGATGCTGCAAATGTTCAATACCGCTTAATATTGAATTCATTTTTTTTGATGACATCACTTCATCAATATTATCATGTGTCTCCCAATCAAATTCTTTTTCACGATCAATGAATATTGCATATTTTTCGCTTCTATATTTAATCAAGTATTTAATACTTCCACTTAAATCCGCAAAATCATTTAATACATATTGATATTGTTGGTCTATTCTCTCTTTATGTTTTTTAAGGAGTTCTTCAAAAGATTTCATTAGTACCATCCCTTTACCTAATTTTCTCCCATATCTCTACCACCAACCGTTGCACCATGCAAGCCGGCCACATCTCCGATGGCAGCTTCTTCCCATCGTCCACACACTTCTTCAAACTTCTCTCCGCCAACACAACCGCCTGCTCAAAATCACCATACTGTACCAGCTTGCGATAAACGTCCCTGTCGTTCTTATAATACTTCTGCCCGGTAACCTTTTCAAACTTATCCGCAAACCGATCACAACAGGTATAAGACTCCCTGATTGCAGGCATCTCCCCGAAATACGCATACATCCATATCTCAAAGCAGGGATTTGACCATCCGGCATGTACCCCGTTTTTCTCCGCCGTCCATATAATCTCATCAAACCCTTTCACCTGATCCCGGTCAAATACAATCCATGGTATCCGATATTGTGATTCTTTTCCGACAAGCTCCAAAGCCCTTTTTACCAGTTCTACCGTCTTGGCTTTCTCCACCTTAATAATCAGCCGATCTTTCAGCTCTGCCGGTATGCTGTCACGAAGTCCCTCAAAATAATTTTTCTCCGTTTCCTCGGTGTCTGTCACAATCAGGTAATATCCCAGTTCCGGTACTCTCTGCCCCATCCGCTGATTCCGGTCTTTCCTCTTGCCGGCCCTGCGGTCACTGGGCTTTCCTCCACTCTTATTCGCCATTCGTACTCCTCCCCTTTAACATCTCCATAGGCCGGAGCGCAGGGATAGCGCCATAGCTGCCCGTCAGATAATTCTTTGCCAGTGCTTCATCACGGCGTACCTTATTTCCGTCTTCATCCTTGAAATCAGCAAGGGAATACAAATCGGAAACTCCATCCTGATTCTTGTCCACCAGCCATATCTCATCCCGGCGCAACAGCTCATTAGATAGCTGCCAGATATCATGTGTGGTAAAAATCATCTGCGCATGATTGGTATTGATTTCCGGTGATAAAAAGGTCAATATGATGTTTCTGACCAATAACGGATGAAGCCTTGCATTCAGTTCATCTACAAACAGGGTTCCGCCGTTATCAAGCACCTCTTTCAAAGATGGATATAGGGCAAACATCTTCAGCGTCCCACTGGATTCACTTTTCAACGGAATGGATTCAAATTCATCACAATCTGCCATCTTATGCAATGCGTCAATCTTATAACTGGGATCGGACTCTTTTTCAATTTCCCGCTGAACTTCCTCCACTTTAAAATCACAAATGGCATTATCAAATGATGCAAATTAGTTTACTACATTGCTCTGTATTTCCCTACTGGTGGTAAAACCTTTCGGCAGTACCTGGGAACGGAAAAAGTTCTCTGCAGGATTTCCGAAGTCCACAACCTCGTTATTCAGAAACCAGTCCCTTACCTTTTTCAGTTTCGATATCTTCAGCTTTGCCCCTAACGATACAATCAAAGTCTCCTTTTCCAATGCGACCTTTATATTTTCAATACTGCTCTTTGGCAGCCCGTTTACTTCCAGTTCTTCTCCCTTTTTTCGGTAAAAAATAGTCTTATACCGGTTTCTCGCTGTCTTGGCCTTGGAATAAAACCATTCCTCCACCACTTCATCATTCTGCAGCGCAAACCCATACTGATAAATTTTGCCAGTATTCTCTGAATTATCAACAAAGAACACTTCAAAGGTTGATTCCTCACTCCTGCTCTTGCTGTCAAACAAAAACGGGCTTACCCTGATGTAATCCGAATCTGCTTTTTGCCTGCTGTCGCTTTCACCGCCAAACTTAAAGGATTCCTCCACATAATAGCTCATGAATTTAAAAGCATCGTAAATATTAGACTTTCCGCTGGCATTTGCACCATAGATGGCAGCAACCTTCAGCAACTTATCATTTGCCATCTCCACCACATGATCTTCATGCTCCGTTATCTTTGTAGCCGACAAATCCAGGGATACCTCATCCCGGAAGGATTTAAAATTTTTAAAGTTAAACTGTATCAGCATGGCACTCTCCTTCATTATACACTCTTCTACGCTCTTAATCCTATTATATGCCATTTTGCAAATAAATCAACGTTTATTTTCGTTTTTTCTGTATTTAATTGTATATATGTCTATTCTATAATATAAAAACAACTATTTTCTTGTTTATAGGGAGAGGCAGGTCTTTCATCATATAGCAGCAAACCTTATCTCCAGCTGTGGTTTCAAATAAAAACATTCTACCAAAAATTATTTTTCCATGGTTTATCCTTCCTGCGCCTCTGTTGTCTGCAAGAATATCACTTATCCTTGCGTACAGCTTCTTTGCCCTTATCTTTATAAAATTCATCAAAGGCATTAATCAAATTATAATGCCTTTGATGACACAAAATATTATAATTTTCAACTCCAAGCTAATTAAAATCTTTTCTTAGCCGGAATAATTAAACATCTCTGTGACACGCTGGGTCAATGTTGGCAGTACCGTATCCGCGAATAACTTATACAGCCCTGCCAGCAGAAGGGCACCAATCACAACAGCCATCAATATTTTGATCGCTGTATCAACAAAATTTTCTGCTTTTTCCTCATGTATCAACCGGTTTACTGATAACACGGTCCTGAATGCCAGCCTTTCCACTCTTTCCTTTACTTTCATAAACCTTCGCTCCTTTCTTTAACGGGTCAGTATGATAGGTCTGTTGAACCATGACGTTCTACATCACATCCCCATCTCTGGTTCATCCCCTTCCTCCCAATCCGTATCCATATCATCCTCTATCCGTTCCCGGCCCATCTCATAATCCGGATCTATCTGCTGTTCATACGCACAAAGGACGGATTGGTCAAACTGCTCCCGTATCTCGCGGCTTTCAAAAAAGCATGCATCCTTATATCCCACATGGCAGGGCATCTTGGTCCTTAGCATCACGACTTCTATTCCGTAATCATTTTCATTCACATTCACATTCACTCCTTTCTTCCTGTACTACGTGCCTTCATTTCCTAAATAGGTTGTCTCTGGCATACGTCCTCACCTTTCATGTGGTCGGCTCCCTTGGTATCCAGGGATTGTCTCTGGATGAACCCAATCTTCTGGAATCCGTAATGGTCTACATAGTAAAACTCGCTTCCCTGCCTGTCATATAGTTCAATGACATCCGAGATAGAAATGGGGTGCCCCGTGGACCGTTGCGGGAACTCTCTCTCAAACTTGGTATAGATGGTTTCCAGGTCATCCGTCTCAATCTGGCAGTCATATACCACCTCATACCGGCTGGAATCCGGCATCCCATGATGTGATACCTGGTCCTCGAAATCAAGAAACCGCTCCTCCGGTGGCACCTCCGGCCTCAGTTGGTGGAGCCTGCAGTTCCTGATTGGCTTCAACTCCCCGGTCATGTCCACCCTCCCGTGTACGAGACGGTCATACACTCCATCCTGCCAGCATGGTTCCAGCCCCTTCTTCTCCTGCAGGAACCTGGTCAGGTATTCGTTCTTAAACATCGGGTCAAGGACGGCTTTTTCATCTTCCACATATCCGGCTATATTGCCATAATACAGGATGAGGTTATTCTTAACCGCAATGCCTGCCATCTCCTCTCTCCTTTCCGTTTCTCCGTTTCCTAAGAAAACGTTCCAGCTTCTCTCCCAGACCATCCTCTGTGCAGAACTGGATGTTCCCTCCTCTCACGACCAGGACGGGGGTTACATGGGAATCCAGGAACACAATCAGTTCGGGCAGTGTCTCCTGGTCCATGAGGGCCTCCAGTTGTTCCTCATCGAATGGCATCCTTAGCTTCACAATCCCATCCCTATCTGCCATATAGGCGCATAGCAGCCGTTCTTTGGACATTACCCCATCCATATGTCATCCCTCATCTTTCTGCATAAGATCAGCTAATTCAGCCAAAAGACTCACACGGCTTTTATCTGGCATCTGGCGGACAGCAGCACGGACATATGCCTCTATGGCCTCCGGAGACTGGTCCCCTGCCTCAATCAGCTCCACCTTCATCAGTCCAATCCATCCACTTTTATCTGCTTCCAGCCGTATGATATCTCCCGGATGCATTCCTGCTTCCTGACGTACACTCTTTGGAAGATAAATCCTCCCATTACCGTCCACGATTCGGTACGTCCTCTTCAGACCTGCCATCTAATCCCTCCATTTCCATAATGATCCGTACCTTCTCAGGGTTGATTCCAATTTCCGAACACAGTTCCAGTATTTCATGCGGCACGATTACCCCGGCCCGGGCCGGAAGAATGGTAATCCTCCTATCCTCGCACACAACCTCCAGGTCCTCATCCGGCTGGATACCGGCTTCCTCTAACAGTTCCTCCGGAACCGTCAGATGCGTTCCATCCTCATACAGCTGGTCCGGCGTAAGTTCCCCCACCTCCAACGGGCTTACGAACACCTCCGGCCCGCCGCCATCTTCTTTTGCCAGATATGTGACATAGACCGTTCCATCTGCATTTGTGCCAATCGCTTCCGACACTTCTGCCGGTATTATCACTCTCCCGTCTTCCTCTGGCCTCACATTTAATTCTTTTAACCGCATGTTCCTCCTTCCTTACGGATAAAATCCGTATACATCCGACAGCTCTATCTGTTCCGGCAATTCCCTGCTCCTACACGCTGTATCATAGTTTGATATGAACACCTCCGCATACTCCTCCCCCTGGTTGTACCGCTGTGCCAGGTTATTCAGCCGTTTGACAGTCTCAATCTGATATCCTTCATACAGTCCACGGATATAGGCACAGTCGTTATAGGATAACAGCCATTTTCCCTGAATACCCCCAAGCACGTCACGGAGCCGCACATGGTCCTCTCGGCGGAACACCACTTCGTAATGTCCCTCTGTTTTGTAATAGGGCGGGTCACAATAAAAAAAGGCATCCTCCCGGTCATACTGCCGTATAAGTGCCTCAAAATCCTTGTTTTCCACCACGGTCCCGGCTAACCTCCTGCTTCCCTCCCAGAGCAACCCGAATGTTCTGCGAATATCGAAGGGCTGACTCCCATAGGAAGTGCAGCTGCTTCCGTAGCTATATCGGATTAACTGATAAAAGCAGGCAGCCCGTTTTACATCATACATCCTTGCACGTTCCTCCAGGATAGGCCGGATATCTCCACACGCCTCTGGTGTCAGACATTGTTCTGCCAGATGTCCCTCCTCCTGATACCATGGACCTGGAGCCATGAATTCCTCCCGATTCAGAAATCTCTTCAGATAGTCGAACTCCTCCCTTCCATTCAACGGAAAGAATCCTAATTCCTGAATCAATGCCAGGGGCCTGTCCCGCACACACCGGAACAGGTTGGTCAGGTCAGAGTTATAATCATTGTATACTTCCATCCCGTCCGGCGGCTTTCCGAACAGAACCCAGCCTCCCCCTCCAAACACCTCGATATAACGTCCATAGGATAAGGGGAACCGCTGGTAAATCAGTTCCCTGAGGGCTTTCTTTCCTCCAATCCAACTGATAATGCTGTTCAATGGGGCATCACCTCCCTACACCATACCGACCTGTTCCATATGCCTCAGGCCATGTTCCCGCAGAAGGCATCCGGTCAGGAGGACGGCAAACAATCCCTGGTCCACCAGGCTGCGGTCCGTCAGGTCCGATACCTTCACACATCCTGTCCGGTAATACAGGTCCTTGGACAGATGAAACAGGATGTATCCTTTGACGTTGATGCCTCCAAGCTGTATATCCGGAAAGATTACCTGTGACATAGTAATGGCACCCCGTGCCTTATCCCAGAGATATCCGTCAGCGGCCAACAGATAAAGGGCGCAGGCATAGGATGCCTTTTGGTCCAGAGCAAGAATCTGTCTATGCCCCATGAGACCTCTGTATCGTTCCTCTTGTTCCCGGTTTCGATAGACAGGGCCGTCCATACATGACTTTGTTTCCTCTACCCGCTCTATAAACTGGCTGTCGGGAATCCGTAACCGCAGTTCCTTTACCATCTTCTGGTATCCTGAAATCTTTGTGTCTTTGCAAAAAAAACAGGAGATCGCCATTTCCTGTCCCTTCCTGTCCGGAAGACAGGGATTCCCCTCCTGCATCAACACTTCGAATGCCTCTAAACTGCTGCCTGATAAAAAACGTCCTACTGGCATTTCATTTACCTCTCTTTCCTCTGTCCTTACATGTTTTGTGAACATTCGTTTTTCTCATTCTTTGAGGACCACCTTCTTTACTGCACAGGTCCCTGGGGTCCCATCTGACTGTTCTGTCCTGTTTCCAGTAGTTGTGCCCCCTGGAAAAAATAATGGACCAGACGTCTCATATCCTCAAACCCTCTTGTTTCCGGCATGCAGACCGTGATAACCAATGCATCTATGATGCTTCGTCCGTCCCAGATCCTGGAAAATTCACGGCTTTCCCCCCAGTAACCATCTCCTTCTGTATTGAATTCCTCATATCGGCCATCCGCTTCAAATAAATAGGTCACTGTATCAACTCCAATCTCTTTCTGCTCTACCTCCTGTCCCTTATAACAATAGCCATCCATGTAGGTGCTGATGGTTCGTTCCGGGGCCATATAGAGGGTCATGGTATCCAACATTTCTCCCGGCAGGTCCTCAATCGGTTGTTCCTGCAGGACGACCCGTGCCACAAAATTTTTAGGCACCTTACAATTCACCGCCAGACGGTCAAGTTTTTGGCCCTCAAAACGTTCAAAATACATGGGATCACCGAACCGTATATGCGTTGGACAGTCCACTACATAAATTTCTTTCTTCACAATTTCCTCCTTTAAGGCCGCATATATTACATCCACGTACTTCCGTCACTCCGACTTCTCATTCTCTGCCCTCCACAGCTCCAAATCGGACAGGCTGATTTGTCCTTCCGTGTTCTTATCCTCCATCCACCAGGCAAAGACATCCTCTGCATCCTTCCATCGGGTTGTTATCCCCTGCTCCTGAATAGATGTCAGCATCACGCCGAATGCCCGTAGATAGGCCCTCTGGTAGCTGGGAAAAATGCGGAATTCGGTCCAACGGTTCTTTGCCGCCATGGGGCAGCCAATGCACCCAACCCGGTGAAATCCCCATTCATACAGCGGGTTTACCGGAATACGCTCGGACTGGATATAGCCCCATATATCCCGATCCAGCCAGTCCACAATAGGATTGCAAATCCGTTTTCCTTTTATGGCGCATGTCTCAAATAACATACGCTCATCGACATTGTCATTGTTAAGAATAATCTTCTTGTTCTTATCTCTTGTGTAGTTCTCAAAAACACCACGATTATTCCTGCGTTTCTGACTTTCCGCCCATCGTACCCCGGTCGTTATAAACCGGTCCTGACAGGAATTTTCCTTCAGTATCTCACAGCAATAACGCTGCAGCCTTGTAGGTGGGAACCGTTTCATGGGAATCAGGGACCACATGGACACGCGCTGACCTTTGTAATACGGATAGTGAATGCTGCACGGGATTCCCTTGCTTTCATATTCCCTGAATATCTGCCGTACATAATAAATTGTCTGTGGTGCGTCGGCAGTAGTCAGATTATGGTGAAGCTCAAAGGGTATGCCAGCTCTCCTCACAATCTCCCTGCAAACAGCACTGTCTTTCCCTCCACTGGCCGGAACTACTAAGGGACGGCCATATATCCGCAAAGACATTTCAGATGCTGTTTTTACTCTTTCTATCGCTTTCTGCTCTAAATCCATTCAAAAAAGAGTCAGATATCTTTTCCCGGCCGGAACTCTGCCTCCTTCCTTTTCGCTATCTTGCAAGAGAAAGAAAAAAGACACTGACTCTCATCAGTATCTTCGTATCAGATCTGCTCTTTTCTATTTACACTGCAACCACCCTCGCCTTCCTTCCAACACAAATTCATTGCCCCGCTCTCAATTCACAGGTTCATTTTAAGAACCTGTACAGGGTCTTATCTTAAAAATGTGGCGTTGCCCTCATATCCGCTAATTTCATATAGAAATTCATTGAGCACACCGAAAGCGGACATAAAAACAGAGGCGTCATGACATATTCTTTATGTATGCCACAACAGCCTCTATATCATTTAGCACTTATAATTTACCCCGGCCTTCTGCGCCTGGCTCATCTGAGCCTTTCGGTCTATCAAATACACCTTATTCCCCTTCTTGAACATTGCCCCTGTCTGCTTAAACCAGAAAGGTACATCATATTCCACACATTGCTCCATGGAATCAAGTATCCAGGAGAAGTCACAGACTCTTGCGTCCGGCCCGGACTCTCCACCACAGGTAACACCTTCTATCTTCCCTGTGGCCAAATATTTCCGGATATCGATCTGCTCCAGCATTGGCTCATGAATTACAGTCCGGTGTTTGATTGGCAATTCCAGAAAAACAGGCAGGCGGTAGTCGGCCTGATTCTGGTTCTCACAGGTACAGCAGATGGTCACATTTTCATACCCGCTTCCCCAGTCCCCCGGTAATTCCACCTCAAACCGGTGGATGCGTTTGGTAATAATAACAAAATGCAGATCGCTGCGCCTACGAATGATATTCCATGTTTCCGCACGCCATACATCTGCCTCATCCAGAAAAAAATCAGAGGTCATGCAGGTATATACACTCTCACCATCTGGCTGCAGCTTGTAGTCACCCTTGCGGTTACATTTAACCGGCATATCAAATTTAGAAGTACGGGTTACAACACTGCTATCCTTACCAAATTCAGCATCTCTCCGATAAACATAGCAATTCGTACAGCCTGGGCTAATTTTTTTACATCCATGCCATGGATTCCAGGTTGACATATCACTACCTCCGATTTTCACTACCAAACAGGCCAGAAGAGCCCTTTCTCGTAAATTAAGCTCTTATTTCCCACTCTCATAGACCATCAGACATTCTCTCTCGCCGGTATCTTTTTCTGTCATTCGCTCCCGGACCGTGAACCCTTCTTTCAGGTAAAAGGCCATTGCCCCTGTATTCTTATCGAACACATGCAAGGACAACCGCTTCTTCTTTTTCACCGTTTCAATTAGCTGATGGCCAATTCCCTGCCCCTTGTGTTCTGCCGCTACAAAAATACCGGCAATATATTCCGCGTCCATTCCGATGAAACCCAGAATTTCTCCATCCTCCTCGTACACATATACCTCCGCATTGGGCAGTACCGATTTTACGGAATCGAAATTCTTCTTCCAATACTCGGCGTCTATAAAAGAATGGGCTTCCAGATTTCCCTGGAGCCATATATCCATAATCTTGTCTAAATCCTGAAATTCAAATAATCGAATCATCTCTCCGCCTCCTTGCCTCTCTATTATATCGGACCAGCATCTATTGTGCAAGTGCCAATAGAACATTTGTTTGTTTTCATCGAATCACATCGTTCTATATGACAGAACGGTTGGTTACTATATAATTACCGAAGCCCGGCCGCCGTTATGATGAGCCAGGATATCTTTCTACAGTCCTGCTCTAGCACCTACTATCTCATTAATATATCACCTAATCCAAGCTCCTCATTCTCCTGAACAGGGGTATCCAAATGCCGCTCTGACTGCTGAT
>JAETTS010000068.1 GCA_021769025.1 Enterocloster bolteae | reverse complement strand
AAGAGGTGTCTGTTCTGCAGATACAGCCTGGTGGGGCTGGCGTTTTCCCTGACAGGGATTTTTATCATGCTGGATGCCACGGTTGGTCAGGCAGCCTGCGCTGTCTTACTGTCCCTGGGCGCAGGTGTCACGGTAGTCCTGTCAAGGACGGTCAATGCTGGGCTGTCCGGAAAAGTGGGCGCGCTTCCGGGATCATTGGTCAATCATATGGCAGGTCTTCCGGTTACAGTGGTATTCTGCGTGCTGGCCGGTGAAACCATGCTGCCGGTATCCGGCAGCGGGCTGGCCTCCCATCCCTGGATATACACAGGCGGTATGATGGGCGTCATTGTGGTACTGCTGTGTAACCTTACGGTTCCCAGGCTTCCGGCCTTCCGGCTTACCATGCTCACATTCGTGGGTCAGATATTTACCGGCGTTATCCTGGATGTGGCGGCAGGAAAGGGCAGGCTGGACCCATCATTTGCAGGCGGATTGGTCATCGCGGCAGGAATTGCTGTCAATATGGGGCTGGAGAAAATCTCCGCTGCCAGGAAAAACATGAACTGAATACCTGGATATGGAACAGGCGTACGCGGGCATCATTGGCGTATGCCTGTTTTTGTGCGGAAAAAAGAAATGATTTAAATCCTTATCATTGGAATTTATGTAAGGTGGTGTTGGGGTAGGAGATTTTATTTGTGATGCGTTCCCCTGCCCGCTGTAACTCCGCAACCATCCGGTTCAGGTTTGACCGGAGCATTTCAGTGGAGCCTACCAGGCTGATGGTTGCCCGGAGCGTTCCCCTCAAATCAAAAATCGGCACCGCAATACTTCCAATGCCCACACTTAATTCACTTAACTCAACCGCATATCCCTGGCGGGTGATTTCTTTGATGCAGTTCCAAAGCTCTTCTTTTTTGGTAATGGTGTACTGGGTTAAAGCTTGTAAATCACTGTTTTCAATTAACTTCTTCTGCTCTTTGGGGGACATGTGTGCAATCAAAAGCTTGCCAGATGCAGAGGCGTGCAGAGGAAGGTTGGTGGCTGAGTTGGGCACATAGGCATAGGGACTCTGGGGAGGGACCACTGTCTCCAGGGTATAGATGTCGCTGTAGAAACTGATCTGCAGGCAGGTGGTTGCCTTGAATTTTTTGGCAATGTTCAGCATCTCCGCATAGGATGCATCACGGATGCTTTTAAGCTGAAACTCATAAAGCTGTGTGGACTTTGTATAGAACTGATATCCCAATGAATAAGTCCCGCGTTCCACGTCTTTTGCCAGATATCCGTTTAACACCAAGGTCTGGGCCAGTCCCCTGGCTGTGTTGATATTCAGCCCCAGCAGCTCCGTGATTTCTTTTAGCGTTATCCTGGAATTGGAATTGGCAACACAATTAATGATATCAAGTGCCCTCTGCACTGATTGGATTTTTTTAATATCCCCGTCCATTCTTAGAACCCCCTTCGTATGATGTGCACAAAACATATTCTGATATTTTGAGTAAAATGTAAGAAAAAAAGCATTATCACGATAATATCGTTTATATCGTTGTATTATCGTTTATATATGCTATTATAATTAATAATCGTTGATATTTCAATATAAAACGGTGGAAAATATAAAATTAGAAGGGAGGACATATTTGGGAGGACGGATTCAGGGAAAAAGAGAAGGAAATGAAACACTTGTTTATATGACGTATTAAGGTGAATTTTGTATGAAAGGGATGGGTATTAGAATGAAGAGAAAAATGTATGCAAGAATATTGGCAGGTATAATGGCGCTTTCACTGTTAACCGGGTGCCAGGACACGTCGGGAACAAAAGCAGACAGCACGGCTGCCGGTTCCCCGTCGCCGGCAGCAGATACCTCGGCTGCCGGGGATAAGACAGAAGAAAAGGGACTTAAGGTTGCCCTTCTGATTAACGGTGTTTTAGGCGACCAGTCATATTATGATTCAGCGGCCGCCGGAATGGAAGCAATTAAGGAAAATTACGGGTGTGAGACAAAGATTGTTGAGATGGGAAGCGATGCGACAAAATACGAACCAACCATCACTGAATATTCTGAGTCCGGGGACTGGGACGTCATCATACTCTGTACCAACACATTAAAGGAAATCCTCCAGGAAATCGCACAGGATTATCCGGACCAGAAATACATATTATTTGGGGCAAGGGCTGATTATGAGAACTTCAATATGTCCAATGTGTATACCGTTGATTATCTTGCCAACGAAGGCGCCTATCTGGCCGGCGTAGTGGCAGCCGGACTGACAACCTCGGATGTAGAGGGGATGAATGAAGAAAAGGTAATCGGGTTTGTTGGGGGCCAGGATGTGACGGTAATCAATGATTTCCGATTGGATTCATAGAGGGTGCAAAGTCCGTGGACAGTGACATCAAGGTCATAACCTCCTATGTAGGTGATTATGTTAATACCGGTAAGGGAAAAGAGCTTGCCCTGACACAGATACAGCAGGGCGCGGATGTTATCTTCCAGTGCGCCGGCGGCGCGGGGACCGGTGTGTTTGAAGCTGCTTCCGAGAAAGGGGTGCTTGCAATCGGCTGTGACGCGGACCAATATGAGGTGCTTAAGTCAATGGATGATCCGCTGGCGGATGTGATTGTGACTTCTGTCATGAAGCGCGTGGGGATATCCATTGAGCGTGCGGTTGGGATGGCGATTGACGGAACCCTTCCTTATGGTTCTTTTGAACTGGTAGGGGTAAAGGAAAATGTAACCGGGATAGCGGTGAATGATAATTATAAAGCCATTGTGCCGGATGCCATTGTGACCAGCGAGGAACAGGCTGAAAAGGCCATTGTGGATGGGACCATAAAGGTGTCAACCGCATTGGGAATGACGACGGAGGAAGTAAGCGGGATCCGTAATTCCGTAAAGCCGTGATTGCTGTAAGACATGAACCATTTTTCAGGAGAAGGTAGAAACGTGGATAATACGAATATTTTGGAAATGAGGAATATCACAAAGGTTTACCCTACCGGACTTGTGGCCAACAATCATGTTGATTTCTCCCTCAGAAAGGGGGAAATCCATGCGCTGGCAGGGGAAAACGGCGCGGGTAAGACCACCCTGATGAAGGTGCTGTTCGGTTTGGAAAAACCGGACGAAGGGGAAATCATCCTTAACGGCTCCCCCGTATCCATCCATAATCCCATTGATGCCATCCACAAGGGAATCGGTATGGTGCACCAGCATTTTATGCTGATTCCGTCCCTGACCGTGGCAGAAAACATCGTGCTGGGGGATGAGCCGGGTAAATACGGCGTGCTGGATAACCGCAGGGCCATGGAGATGGCAAGGACAATCGGACAAAAATACAACATGGACGTGAACCCGGCAGACGTGGTGGCTGATCTGCCGGTGGGCATCCGCCAGAAAGTAGAGATTTTAAAAGCCCTGCATAAAGGGGCGGACATACTGATTCTGGATGAACCCACGGCCGTCCTTACCCCTCAGGAGACAAAGGAATTATTTGCAGAACTGAAGGGGCTGAGGGACAATGGGCATACAATCGTATTCATATCCCACAAACTGAATGAAGTCAAGGAACTGTGCGACCGCATTACCATATTAAGGGATGGGAAGGACGTAGGTGTCTATGATGTAAAGGATGTTTCCGAACAAAAGATTTCCAGCCTTATGGTGGGCAGGAATCTGGAGGTGAACACACAAAAGAATCCGGTTGAACCCGGCAGGGTGGTCCTGGATGTGAGGAATCTGAATAAGGAAAATGAATCAGGAAAACAGGTTTTACACAATATCAATTTTCAGATCATGGCAGGCGAGATTGTTGGGATTGCTGCCGTGGAAGGCAATGGGCAGAAGGAACTGTCCGAGACAGCCGCAGGGCTGGAAGGCTTTTCAGAAGGTGATATCACTGTTTCGGGAACCTCGATTAAAAATAAGTCAATAAAGGAAATCCGCCTCATGGGGGTCGCCCATGTGCCGGAAGACAGGGGGGCTGTGGGGCTGGTGGGGGATGCCAGTGTCAGTGATAACCTTATCACATATGTTTATGACAAAAAAGAATTTTCCTCCCACGGTCTGTTAGACCGGAAGAAAATTGCAGGTTATGCCAAAGCGTTACGGGAAAAGTTCCTGGTAAAATCCAAGGACGGGACAGAGGCGGTCCGTATGCTCAGCGGAGGAAATATGCAGAAAGTAGTGGTGGCAAGGGAGTTTTCCACCAATCCCCAGCTTATCATACTGAACCAGCCCACCAGGGGCATTGACGTGGGCGCTACCGAGTTTGTGCGGCAGAAGGTTTTAGAACTTAGAAGCAGGGGAAGCGCCGTGCTGCTGGTATCGGCGGATTTAAATGAACTGTTCGAACTCAGCGACCGCCTGATGGTCATGTTTGACGGCAGGATTACGGCAGATATAAAAGACGTGGGCCGGATAACGGAAAATGAACTGGGCGAGTATATGCTCGGCCTGAAGAAACAGGAGGGAATGTAATGGAGATTAAAAAGATTGAAAAAACATTTGACGGTCTGCGTCTGCTGGTTGCCATTGCCATCTCCATCCTTTTCATGCTGCTTGTGATTACGGCTGTAAGCGGCAGTCCCATGGCTTCCCTGGGAACTTTCCTGCTGGGACCCTTCCAGAGCGTGTCCAGAATTGGCAATATCATTGAATTGGCCATTCCTCTTACCTTTACTGGACTGGCAATCTGCATCATGTTTGAGGCGAACCAGATAAACTGTGCGGTAGAGGGAAGCTTCTTTATGGGCGCCGTGATTGCAACGGCTGTTTCCGTGTTCCTCCCGCTGCCTTTTGGCATCCACCAGATTGTCATATTCCTGGCCAGCGGGGTAATCGGCGGCCTCATATGTCTGGTTCCGGCAGTGCTGAAGGTGAAATTCCAGGCAAATGAACTGGTATCCTCCCTGATGTTAAACTATATCGTACTGTATTCAGGACTGTTTATTGTGAACCGGTTCCTGGTGGATTCCCAGGCAGGATACTTTGCATCCTATTCAATCAGCAGATCCTCCAAGCTGCCTCCCATTGTGCCGCATACAAGAATCCATTTCGGTATTGTGGTTGCAGTCCTCTGCGTCATATCCGTTTATCTTATCATGTACCGGACCAGGCTGGGGTATGCCATACGGATGGCGGGTAAGAATGAGAACTTTGCCAGATACACGGGAATCAGCGTCCTGACCGTTATCTTTGCATCCCAGGCCATCGGCGGATTTATCGGGGGCATGGCGGGAAGCATTGAAATCCTTGGCATGTATCGGAGATTCCAGTACACGGCATCGCCGCAATATGGTTTTGACGGCATCATCATAGCAACCCTGGCAGATTACAAGCCCCAGATGATCCCGGTGGCCGCCCTGTTTCTGGCGTATATAAGGATTGGGTCGGATATCCTGTCCAGGACAACGGATGTACCGGTGGAGATTGTCAGCGTGGTACAGGCAATTGCTGTCTTATTCGTGGCATCCAAATTGTTCCTGAACAAATACAAACAGTGGGCCATTGTTAAAGCAGCAGGGATAAAGGAGGCATAGGTATGGAAGCAGTAATCCGTGGAGTTTTTTCAGCTGCATTTTTATATTCCGCACTGCGGGTGACAACGCCTATCCTGTTTGCGGCCCTTGGAGGAGCGGTGGCGAAAAAAGCAGGGGTAACCAATATCGGACTTGAGGGCACCATGCTTGCCAGCGCCCTTGCGGGTGTGGTGGGAAGCGCCTATACCCAGAGCCTGTTCATAGGCGCTTTGTGCGGCGTTGCAACAGGACTTTTGATTTCAGGCCTGCTGGCGTATTTTGCCATTAAGCTGAAAGCAGAAATATTCCTTACCGGGCTGATGATGAATATGATTGCCTCCGGTGCAACTGTGTTCATCATGTATATGCTCACAAAAGATAAAGGCACGACCACCAAACTCAAAAGCCTGGTTTTCCCCCAGGTCCAGCTTCCGGTAATCAAGGACATCCCCTTTGTGGGTGAAGTGGTATCCAACCATAACATCCTGACCTATCTGGCATTCCTGTCAGTTGCCCTGGTGTGGTTTTTCATAAACAGGACCAAGCTGGGAATCCGGATACGGGCAGTGGGAGAGAATCCAAAGGCGGCAGAGAGCGTTGGCATAAACATCATCAGGACCCAGGTAACGGCGCTGCTCATATGCGGATTCCTGGCATCCCTGGGCGGTATGTATCTTTCCATGGGATATGTGTCCTGGTTTTCCAGGGATATGACGGCCGGACGGGGATTCACAGCCGTTGCGGCCCAATATCTGGGCAGGGCCAATGCCGGCGGGACGCTGATGGCTTCCATGGTGTTCGGCACAGCGGACGCGCTGGCCAATGTGCTCCAAAGCCTGCGGGTCCCGGCTGAATTCGTCCAGATGATACCCTATGCAGCTACCCTGCTGGGGCTGGTTTTCTACTCCGTGAATGCAAAAAGGACAAGGCGGCTTAAAAAGCTGGCAAAATAACAGAAAGGATAAATGGAATGTTTGTTGTGATGGATTATGGGGACAAGATCTGCCCTGACTTTACGTCTGCCCATGTAAAGACAGCAAATTACAGGCAGGAGGATTCCATTTTCATGGGGCCATGGAAACCCCTTGTGAAGCGGCGGGGGTTTCCGGAAGAAAAAGGCAGGAATGTACTGGACCTGTTGTATGATAAGATAAAAACGGCTGGTGAGAAGGTGGATTATGTCTGTCTGGGCCAGATGACCACACTGGGGTGCCTGATGTTCACGCATCCGGATGTAAAGGAGGACATGGCAAGGATCCTGATCTGTCCAGGGGAACAGAATAAGGACAGGGATTACCCTGTATCGGAAGAACACATCCTGTCCGACCCCGTTGCTGCCAGGATTGTCATGAATGCGGATGTTAAAAAGATCATAATGGCTGAGAAAACACTCCAGTCCCAATATGAAACCCTCAAGCGCTGTATATCCGGGCTGGAACCCATGGACGCGGGTCCGGCTGTGTTTGCCTCGGTCATCCTGGACTTGGGATGCACCTATGGGTCCCTGTATATTGACAGGCTGGATATCTGTAAGAAGAAACCGAACGCAGTCTTGATTGGAGGATATTATGATGGAAAAAATCCCGGTAATCATTGATACGGATCCTGGCAGCGATGATATTTTCGCAATTTTCCTTGCAAACAGCAGCAGCCGGCTGGACATCAGGGGATTGTCCGTGGTTGCAGGTAATATGAAGGCAGAACTGACATTTGAAAATGGACTTGCCATCAATGAGTTTGCAGGAATCAATACCAAGGTTGCCTTTGGGGCTGAGGGACCGATGTGCATTGACCAGCGGGTGGGCTCCTTCCTCCACGGTGACAGGGGGCTTGGGAAATTTGACATCCCAAGGCCTTCAGGCAGCGCCCTGAAGCAGCCATCCTGGAACTTTATTCATGATGAGGCTGTCAGATGCAGGGGGGAACTTGTTATTATTGCTTTGGGACCGCTTACGAACCTGGCGGCAGCTATCCTGAAATATCCGGACATGGGGACCCTTATAAAAGAAATCGTGCTGATGGGAGGGTCGGCCGGTTATGGCAACCGTTCGGCATATGCCGAGTTTAATATCTGGGCAGATCCCCACAGTGCCGGGATCGTGTTTGATTCCGGCATCCCGGTGCGCATGCTGGGCCTGAATGTGACAAACCGCTCGGCCATTCCGTTTGACAGGATGGGAGAGCTTTACAAGATAGAAAGCAGGATAAGCAGGGCCATTGAAGAGGTATTTTACTTTTATGAGGAATATTTCAGGAAAATGAATATTCCTGGAATTGTAATCCATGATGCGGTGGCAGTGGCGGCTGTCATTGACCCCTCCATGTTCACTTGGATGAAAGCCAGCGTTCAAGTGGAAACCCAGGGGAAGACGGCAGGACCCTTGTGTACCATGGGGATGAGGACCGGGTCCTGATAGGTATGGATATTGACATGGACCGTTATGTTGCCCTTTGTACGGACATGATGGAATATTACCAGAAAGAGGAAAAGATACGTGTATAAGGTAAGCGCGGAAAGGATACGAAAGGATATTGAAACCCTAAGCCGGATTTCATCCACTCCTCCTGAGCAGGGAATCACCAGGATCAGCTGGACCAGGGAATACGCAAGAGGCACTGATTATATCAAACAGCGTATGGAGGAAACCGGACTTCAGATATGGGAAGATGATTTGGGCAATGTGTGCGGGCTTATGAAGGGAAATCCCGGTAAGGGTGTCATTGTAACCGGGTCCCATCTGGATACGGTCATCTGCTCAGGGGCATACGACGGGATACAGGGGGTTGCCTGTGCAATGGAGGCAGCCAGGTACCTGATGGAGAACCGGATAAAGCTAAACCATTCATTGGAAATCATAGGCATGGTGGAGGAGGAAGGCACCCGCACCGGCAATGTGCTCACTGGGAGTGCCTACCTATGCAGGTCATTGGCAGATGGGACGGTTCCATATTATAAGGACCCGGACGGCGTATCCCTGGATGAGATGCTCAGACAGTACAGGAAGGAAGAAACAAGAAAGGTGGACCGCCGCAGGGCGCTGGAGGAACCTCCTGCCGCATTCATAGAGGTCCACGATGAACAGGGACCTGTGCTGGAACAAAAGGGGATTGAAATCGGCATTGTCCGAAAGATACGGGGAATCATCAATTTTGAAGTAAGGATGAAGGGAAAAGGAGGGCACCCCGGCACGGTGCCCATGAACTTAAGGAGGGACAGCAGTCTTTCTGCCTATGAGGTCTGTCTGAAGGCCAGCCGTTTTGTGGAACAGGAATATAATGACAAGGCCACCATCACGGTAGGGAAAATGAAACTGCTTCCCGGGTCCGGCAACAGCATTGTACAGGAAACCGTCTTTTCAGTGGACATACGTTTCAGCAGCCAGGACATTGGGGAAAGGATTGAACAGCAGGTCCATAGGTATCTGGAGGAGGCTGCCCGTCAAAGAGGGCTATCCGTTGAAATAAAATCATTTACAAGAAAACCTCCATGCCCGCTGGATGAAAAGATGATTGATGCGGTCAGGCAGTCCTGCCTGGATATGGGCGAGGCCTGCCTGCTGATGGACAGCGGCGCGGGACACGATTCCATGAATTTTGCGTCCATATGTCCAACGGTCATGATATTTTCCCAGTGTGCCGGAGGCATCAGCCATCATGTGGAGGAATATGTATCTGAAAAAGCCCTGGAGAAGGTAACGGAGGCCTTGATACGTACGATTATAAGATTGGATAAGGAGATTTAAGGAAATGGGATCAGATAAGAAAAAAACAGAAGGAGCGCAGGACCACGGCCAGGAAATAGATGAACCGGTGTCCATGTATATCCTGTTTGCAAGAATGTTTTCCATTATAGCCAGGCGCATAGAAGAGAGGCTGGGGGATGAGGGACGTGAAATCATGGTCCGGTCCGTACAGGAGTTTGGCGAAGAGCGGGGAAAGGATATTGCCAGAAGGGCGCGGCAGAAGGGAAATGAAAACGACCTTCAGAATTACCTGGTGAACTATGACATGGAGCGCAGCGGTCTGTTCGGCTATGAGAATACATACGGGGAAGATGAGGTCAGGCAGGAATTTGACAGGTGCATCTTTGCAGAGACCTGGATGAAAGAAGGGCAGGAGCGTTACGGCCGTATTTACTGTGAAAATATTGACCCTTCCATTGCCCGCGGATACAATGAAAGGCTTGTGTGCGAACATGGCAAGATGATGTATGATGACCATAAATGCACCTTCTGCTTTAAGATGAAATGATCTGCGCAGGGCTGGCCTATGTACCCCATCAGGAAAAAGTAAGTAAAAATATTGACAGAAGCATGAATATCTGTTATAGTTAATTACCGTAGGAAGCGAGAGGATGAAAGGCCGCGACGTGCCTGTATTACCT
>JAETTS010000067.1 GCA_021769025.1 Enterocloster bolteae | reverse complement strand
TTTCCGCCATGTGGGAAGCCGGTATAGGGGAAAGCGTCTTTGCAGCTATGGGGCAGGCGTTCTTTACCCTGAGCATCGGCATCGGTGCGTTGTCTGTGTTTGGAAGCCGGATTGATAAGAGCCATTCCTTAACCAGCGATGCCATCTATATGGGAGTTCTTGATACGGTGGTGGCATTGATTGCAGGCCTGATCATCTTCCCGGCCTGCTTCAGCTTCGGAGTAAATCCGGACAGCGGCCCCAATCTTTTGTTTATCACCCTTCCCAATATTTTTAATGTGATGGGTGGCGGAAGGTTCTGGGGGAGCCTGTTTTTCCTGTTTATGCTGTTTGCCGCTCTGTCAACGGTGATCGCCGTGATTGAGAATATCATCACTTACGGAATGGATTTAACCGGGTGCAGTAGGAAGAAATCAGTCATGGTAAATTTTGTGTTTGTGACCATTCTGTCCATGCCCTGCGCCTTAGGGTTTAACTTATGGCAGGGGATTCAGCCTCTGGGGGCAGGCACCAGTATTCTGGATCTGGAGGATTTTGTGTTGAGCAACAATATCCTGCCTCTGGGCAGCCTGGTGTTTTTGCTGTTCTGTACCAGGCGTTATGGATGGGGATGGGATAAGTTTTATGAAGAGACCTCCATCGGCAAAGGGCTTTCTTATCCCAAGTGGGCCAGAAAGTATATCAGCTATGTGCTGCCGCTGATTGTGCTGGTGGTATTTGTGGGAGGTTATATCTCATTTTTTAAATAGAAAGTTCATAGAAACAGTGAAAGACGCATGGAACAATAAATAGTAGTCCATGCGTCTTCTGCATTCAATTCTCTTTTATAACTCTTATCAGGGCATCCTGGTTTTAGAAACTTATTTCTTCCACCCTTCTGGCAGATACTTCATGGTATTGGAGATCATATCATCAGCCAGTTTCTTTACATCTTCCTCCTTTGCCCGTCCTTTTACCTGGGGATCGTTTAAGAATGCTTTGTATACGGCTTCTCTGTCGCAGTTTAAGGCAGCCTTAAGTGTATACTCATGATTCTCTACATGGGGCATAATAAGTGCCTTTACATTTTCCGGAAGATTCCCGGCGATCAGCGGCTTGATGGAATCACGGCTGAATACGGCGTTGGTTTCTACCACAGCTGTTTTGGGAAGGTTCGGGATCTGAAGGTTGGTGTTGGGAACATTGACGTTGCTTACCACACGATCCAGGCCGCATAGTGCTTTGATTAAAAGGATTCCTTCTTCTCCGGAAGGAGTTAAGCTTATCTCTTCTTCCCCGCTTACCAGACGGGCGCTTTTGGCCAGACGATCTTTCAGATCATTTTTCCGCCAGTCAACAGTGGTTAAGCCGAACTTCCAGCTTGCTACGGTCTCAGGATCCTTCAGGTATTCATCGCCAGGCATGAACTCTGCCAGATGGCGGTCACCGGCAGCAGCGATAAGGCCATAGCGGTTGAACAGGTCAAATTTTACTCTGTGGGCACAGTTAAAGGAACTGTTGGCCCAGTTTTTGTCTGGCTCATTGTAACCTTCTTCAAAATGTTTCTCAATAAAGTCACGGTATACAGGGAATAGGTCGATGCCCTTGTAGGAAGCCTGATCAAACCAGGTGAAGTGGTTGATGCCCAAAACATTTACAAAGATATCGCGGCGGTTAATATTCTCGATTCCCATGGTCTCCTCGCAGATGCCTTTCAGTACTTTCTGGGTGCCGAATACTTCATGACAGCAGCCAAAGGCTTTGATCTCAGGGAACACATGATATAAGGTCTTTACACAAAGAGTCATAGGATTGGTGTAGTTGATGACCCATGCATCAGGAGCGTAAGCCTTGATAGCATTGGCAATCTCCACAAACATGGGAAGGGTTCTCAAGGCGCGGATGATACCGCCGGGGCCTGCCGTATCGCCTACAGACTGATAGATGCCAAGGCGCTCCGGAAGATGGACATCCGACTGCATCTCGTCAAAAGTGCCTGGCAAGATGGAGATGACAACAAAATCCGCACCGGTCAATGCCTCTTTAATGGTCTTTTTTGTGGTATAGTTCCATTTGCCTACAGTGTCGGGACGCTCCGTCAGGTGATTGCCAATGACCTCATTATGCTTTGCAGCTTCTTCGTCAATGTCGTAGAGACGAATGGTGCCGCTTAAAGAGTCGTCCATGGATAAATCGGTCATAAACGTCCAGGCCCATCCTCTGGAGCCGCCACCTATGTAAGCAATCTGTAGATCCGATACTTTGTTGTCTGCATATTTCATAGTAAACCCTCCTGGAAAAAGATAAAATGGTATAATTTCTATGGCTTATCATACTAAAAAGCAGTATAATATTCTTATAAAATTGCACACAAAAAGAAGATTTTCGTACTTTTGGCTTCAAAAAAGCATTTTAGATGAGAGGAGAAGGGCATGGAACAGGTAGGATTTCAGGGAAAGACAGACAGCCTGGAGTTTTCCCAGGTTATCAGAGACTATGAATATTCCATGGTAGCCAGGCATTTTCATGATACCTATGAGTTATACTATCTTTTGGAGGGCCAGCGCTATTATTTTATTGACAGACAAACCTATCTGGTGAAGGCTGGGGATGTGGTGATGATAAAGCCCAATCAGATTCACAAGACCAGTATGGCCGGTGAATCTTACCATAACCGGATTCTTCTTCAGATCCAGGGGCAGGTTATGGAACCATTTCTGAAAGCCAGCGGTATGGGAGGAATGGATGCCGTGTATGCAGAAGATGCCATGATTCTGTCCATCCCGGAGGAAGAGAGGAAAGACGTGGAGGGCCTTCTGCTTCAGATATGGAAAGAAATCCAGGAAAGGCAGCGCCAATATGAAGTGGGGGTAAAGCTAAAACTGACAGAGCTTTTCCTGGTTCTGATCCGCTGCCAGAAAAAATCATCTTTCCTTGGGGAAAATCAAAAAGTTCAGACCTGGAAACATCAAAAGGTTCATGAGGTTGCAGATTACCTTCTAAACCATCCGGAGACAGACGAATCCCTGGAAGAGCTGGCTAGGCGATTTTACATCAGTAAATCCTACTTAAGCCGGATTTTCCGTCAGGTTACCAGCTTCACAGTAAACGAGTACAAAAATATAAACCGGATCAAGAAGTCTCAGCAGCTGTTACTTCACAGCAGTTATTCCGTCACGGAAATTTCTGAACTGCTGGGATTTGAAAACCTGACATACTATGAAAGGGTATTCAAAAAATATACGGGAATGACGCCATTAAAATACAGGAAGATAAAAACTTGAATATTTTACCTATATTGTATATAATAAACCTAGTGCAACGATGTACTAGCAAAATACAGCTGCAATAAAACACTAAAAGGAGAAACAGGATGGATAAGGTAAGGCTTGGAATTATTGGAATTGGCAACATGGGTACCACACATGCGAAATCTCTGGTGGACGGCAAGGTGCCGGAGATGGAGCTGACAGCCGTCGCGGACCGCAAGGAAAGCCGCAGGACCTGGTGTAAAGAAAATCTGCCTGACAGCGTGGCAGTGTTTGAGGAGGGGAAGGATCTGATCGCATCAGGAACATGCGATGCAGTGCTGGTAGCGGTACCTCATTATCAGCATCCGGAGTTGTCCATGGATGCATTGGATCATGACCTTCATGTGCTGTGTGAGAAACCCGCTGGCGTGTACACCAAACAGGTTCGTGCCATGAATGAGCGAGCCAAAGCCAGCGACAAGGTATTTGCCATGATGTTCAATCAGAGAACCAACTGCGTATACCGCAAGATGCATGAACTGGTAAAAAGCGGTGAGTTGGGAAAAATCAAACGTGTGAACTGGATCATTACAGATTGGTATCGTACCCAGTCCTACTACGATTCCGGCGACTGGCGTGCTACCTGGGATGGAGAAGGCGGTGGTGTTCTCTTAAACCAGTGCCCCCACAATCTGGATCTGCTGCAGTGGATCTGCGGAATGCCATCCAAGGTTCAGGCATTCTGCCACAACGGAAAATGGCATGACATTGAGGTAGAAGATGACGTGACAGCCTATCTGGAATACCCAGGCGGAGCGACCGGTGTCTTTGTCACCACTACCGCCGATGCTCCGGGAACCAACCGGTTTGAGATTACCCTGGAAGGCGGAAAGCTGGTATGTGAGGATGAGAAGCTGGTGCTGCATAAGCTGGCTGTCAGTGAGCGGGAATTCTGCAAGACGGCCAAGGGCGGTTTTGACAAGCCGGAGTGTACGGTTACTGAGGTAGAGACCGATGGGTTAAATGAGCAGCATATCGGCGTAATGAAAGCATTTGCAGGCAAGATCCTTCACGGAACGCCACTCATTGCCAATGGCGAGGAAGGGATCAACGGCTTAACCCTGTCCAATGCCATGCATCTGTCAAGCTGGCTGGGACATGCAGTCAACCTGCCCTTTGACGAAGACCTGTTCCAGGCAGAACTGAACAAGCGCCGCGCTTCTTCCAGAAAAAAAGAGGCGGTTGATGTAGTATTCAACACAGAAGGTACTTACTAAAGCAGTACTTTTTAAGGAGGGGATAGCAATATGTGGAAAGGGATCACACTGAGCGGCTTTGCTGACGAGATCAATGAAAACTTATCAGAACAGATCCGTGTTCTGAAAAAATTGGGGATGAACCATGTGGAGATGCGTGGGGTCAATGGAAAAGGCCTTGTAGAGTATCCCATGGAAGAAGTAAAAGAGATTAAGAAACAACTGGATGCAGAAGGGATCAAACTGTCTTCTGTAGGATCGCCCATCGGCAAGATTCAGATTACCGATGATTTTGCACCTCATATGGAATTATACAAACACACGGTAGATATCGCCCATACCATGGAGACCGACTACATCCGCATGTTCAGCTTTTTCATGCCGGAGAATTCCGACTACAGCCAATACAAGGAAGAGGTTATGGATCGCCTGGGAAAGATGGTAGACTATGCCAAGGACAATGATATCATTCTTCTTCATGAGAATGAGAAAGACATCTACGGCGATATCGCCTCCCGCTGCCTGGAGATCCAGAAAGCCTTTTATTGCCAGCATTTCAAAGCAGTCTTTGACTTTGCAAACTTTGTCCAGTGCAAGCAGGATACACTGGAGGCTTATGAGATGATGAAGCCTTACGTGGCATATATCCATATCAAGGATGCGCTGTGGGAGAATGCCAGTGTGGTACCGCCGGGAACAGGGGATGGACATCTGGAGGAGATTTTAGGAAAATTTAAGGCAGACGGATATCAGGGATTCCTTTCTCTGGAGCCTCATTTAAGCGACTTTGCCGGATTTGCAGCTTTGGAACAGAATGCTGCCCAGAAGAAAAAGTTAAACGGAGAAGAGGCTTTTACGCTGTCCCATGATTCTTTGGTGGGGATTTTGGAGAAGCTATAGAGACATGGGATAATTTTATTTAGGAAAAGCTGACAGTTTGAGAAGTCGTGAAAGGGCCGCCCGAAGCGGCCCCGAAGCGAATCAACGTATGGCCTATCAACTTATAACAGATCAGCATACAGCCACCCAACAAATAAGCCACCCAATTCCAAAAATCTACTTTAACGCCTCACAAAGCGCGATCAAAGCCAACGACTGCCCATACGCCATAGGCCGGATCACAATATTCTTATAATGATCCGCATCATACCCCATCCCAGTACCTGCAGATACATTTAACACCGTCCCGTCCTCATCCACATTGGCGCAGATTCCTTCAATGGCCTTAGCCGCACACTCCTCGTAAGAAGCATCCAGAATTCCAATCTTAATTCCTTCCAAAATTCCAGCCGTAATAGCCGCAGATCCGGAAACCTCCTCATAGCTGTCTGGATCCGTCAGAACCGTATGCCACAGTCCGGAAGGAGCCTGAAGCTTTTTCAGAGCGTCCACCTGAGCCCGGAAGGTATCCACAATATAGTGATAGACACCTGGATCCAAAGACTCTTTCGCCACATCCAAAAACTCCAGAATCCCATAAGTGAACCAGGAATTCCCCCGGCACCAGAAGATTCCGCCGAAGTTACTGTTCTCGATAAAGCTCCATCCATGGAAGAACAGTCCGGTATGCTTGTCATATAGATACTTTATATGCACCAATACCTGACGGGTAGCTTCCTCGATCCAATCCCTGCGGTTGTACAGATGTCCCATCTTATTCAGGAATAAAACCGTCATAAACAGGGTATCCGCCCACATCTCTCCTTCATTTAGCTTAACACCGTTTCGGTCGCCGATTGCAGTGGTAACATGCTGGAACCCATGGTCTTTTGTCTTAGGAAGTTCATTCATAAGCCACTCCGCATGCTCCAGGCACATTTTCTCATATTCTGGGTTGCCAAGGGCATCTAAGAGATTCACGATAGCCAGGTAAGGTGTTGTCGTATTCACATTGCGGCTGGGAAGGCCTTTTTTCAGATTGTTCTGAATCCAGGACTGGAAAAAGTCAATGTAACGGTTGTCTCCATAGAAATTCTGTAATTTATAAAGGCCATACAGACCCACTCCCTGTGGCCAGTCCCACTCTTCGATACCGAAGTCCCGGGCGATAATACCTTGATTGGTCTGATCCAGAGAAGTAGCTTTATCGCTGTCATAGTCTGCTCCGCCTAGATTCATCAGTTTGTCCATCACGCGATGGATAATTGGTAGCAATTGTTCGTTGTTCATAGGATTTTCCTCCATTTATTTTTTAGCATAGGCGCTGGGAGTCAGGCCTGTGCTTTTTTTGAAAATTTGGCTGAAATACTGTGGATTGTTGCCGCAACCTACCTGCTGTGCCACCCACTGGATCTGCCCGGCGTGTCCTTCGGATAAAAGCTGCTTCGCTTTTTGGATCCGCATGTTAGACAGATAGTTGGAGAATTTCTGGTTGGTTTCCTTTATAAAACGTTTGCTGACGTAATCCACATTCATAAACAGATGATTTTCAGCAATCCATTTTAAGGTGAGGTTGGGATTGTCGATATTCTCCTCTACATACTGCATCACATCCTCAATCAGGGAACTGTAATTTTTGGAGTTCTCAGAGGAATGTTCCACCATAGCACGGATTTTTTCCAACAGCATGGAACGAAGAGTCTCCGCATCTGTCTGCTGATTTAACAGCATCAGAAACTCTGTCGTATCAATAGGCGGATGATTGCCTTCCACAGTCAGCTTGATAATCATGTTGGATCCGACTTGGCGGATAAAATCCGGGCTGGTGATGCCGTCCAGGCTGCGCGTAATCTCCGCCAGATGGGCCTGGCAGTTCTGCAGATCATCCTTAAACAGCGAGGCTGCAAGTTCGTCCATCTTGGTGATGACAGTCTTGTAATTACAGATGGGAACCGGCCGGATTCCATTCATGAAATAGATGACCCCGTACCGTTTGATCTTGCTGACCGCTGTCTCCAACAGAGCGGACAGGCTGGAAAAGGTGTCTCTGCGGTATCCGGCAACACCGTCTGTCCCTCCGCCTGGAGCTAAAGATCGGAAAAACCCGTCCATGTCTTCATAGGAGACTTGATGGCTTTCAAAAAACAGCAGAAGAGTGTTTTTTACATAGATACTGTATACGGTGATGCCAGGCGCTTGTTTTTTCATGTAAAGATAAACTGCATGTAACGCCTGATTCAGCCGCTCCTCCTCCAAAAAGTACAGAAAGCACAACTCATAGCTGGTATTATAGAAATCCATGAATCCAGAATATGCCTCTAAAGAAGGAGCGGAATTTTCAGGAAGGAAAGTCCACTCATGAATGATATTGGACAGAAGGCTGTAATGCAGGTTGGACAACAGTGCCTTCTGGCGGTTCTGCATATCCCGAAACGCTTTCTGATGGTAGTGCTCCTGGATCACATCCCGGATGCTCTCGATGATCTGCTCCTCATTGCAAGGTTTCAACAGATAGTGATGAACCCGGTAGCGCATAGCTTGCTTGGCATACTCGAATTCCCCGAAGCCGGACAGAAGGATAAACTGAATGTTTAAATCTGTCTGGGAGATACGTTCGATCAGATCCAGGCCGGACAGGCCAGGCATGCGGATGTCTGTCAGGACGATATCTGGACACTCGTCCAGGATCATGTTGTAAGCCTCGATCCCGTCACTGCATAAACCGATCAACTCGATTCCCAGGCTGTTCCAGTCAATAAGGGTGGAGATAGACTCCCGAATGATTCTCTCGTCGTCGGCAATGATCAATTTCAACATGTGGCTGCTCCTTTCAGCTCGTCTGTCAAAGGAAAGACCAGGCGGACAACAGCCAGATCATCCTCATTGTAAAGTTCCAGTCCATAGGATTCGCCAAAGGTTAACTGCATCCGGTTCCTGATATTCAGAAGGCCGATACCGAATCCATGAGGTTCTACTTCGTGAGACTCCAATTTCTCTAAAAGGTTTTCTTCAAAAGAAGAGCCGTTATTTTTGATGAATACATAAAGCTTTTTGTTTTCATAGTCCGCCTCCGCCAGGATTTCGATCAGGCAACAGTCGGTATTTTCTTCCAATCCATAGCGGATTGCGTTTTCTACCAGAGGCTGAAGGCTTAGCTTTAATACTAGACAATCCATCAGCCTGTCTGGAACCAGAATTTGATACTCCAGCCGGTCTTCATACCGGTATTTCTGGATGGTCATGTAGCACCGAACCGACTCCAACTCCCGTTTCAGAGAGACTTCCTTGCTGGACTGATCCAGGGTAAAGCGTAAAAGCATCCCAAGAGACTCTGCCATAGAAGAAATGTCTTTCGCTCCCATAAGTTTAGCCCGCCAGTTGATAGATTCCAGCGTATTATACAGAAAATGAGGGTTCATCTGGTTTTCCAGCGCCTTAAACTGGGCTTCCTTTATAAGGATCTCATTTAAGTAATTGGTTTTGATCAGCTGATTGACCTCATCTACCATGTGGTCAAACTGTACATGGAGAACGCCCAGTTCGTCAGTCCGGTTTTTGTAGTCGTAATCGATGGGCAGAGGCTCCTGGTTCCCATCCCCAAAATTATGAAACTTCTGCAAAAGGACATCAAAATGCCGGGTGATGGAGCGAATCAGGCCGGAAGAGAAGGCCAAAGCGGCGGCAACTGAGACCAGAAGGACAAGAAAACATAAAACCTGGCCTGTACGCAGGGAGGATATAATATTGTCATAAGGAATGATGCATATGTAATCCCATCCCACGCCGGGAATACAGCTTTTTACATAAAAATAGTTGTCTCCGGATTGAACGGTCAAACCATAATGACCGGGGAAACATTTCATGTCATTCAGAGCACCCTCATCCATAAGGGCAGAAGAACTGTATATAGGGATTCCCTGGTCAAACAGAAGATAGGCGGCTTCGGTCTGAAGGAATCCGGAGCCGGCGGCTTCCGTAACCAGGCCATCTAAATCCACATTGACAATGAGAACTCCGATCTCATCCAGCTTCAGGTATTCGGTGCGCCGGATGGATTTAACCAAAAACAGCCCGTATTCCTCTGCATAATCTGCAGCCCAGACAGTAGCCCCCTGCGCCTGTCTGGCTTTGTCAAGAAGATATTCCTCTACCTCTTGGGGAAGGGCATTGCGGGTAAAGGGCATGTACGTGTGGACTGAAAAATTCTCCTGATAGAGGCCCATATAGTTTATATGATTTTTACGGAATGTAAAATAATATTCTGTTAAAGCAGCGTACACTGACCGGTAAGCGGCACTGGTCTCCTGAACCTGGTCGGAATCCTTGAGGGTTCCCAAACTTGACTGGATGATGGAATCTGCAAGAAATAGATCTGCCATGGTGTTAAGTGTCTCCAAGCAGTTGTGCATTCCCATGGAAGAAGCGGAAAGGGAAGAGGCCGCAGTCCGGTATAACGTCCGGTCATAGCTTGCAGTGATCAGGCGAAGGCTTACAAAGGCGGCGGCAGTCATGAGGAAGATACAGAGAAAGACAATGGATTGAATCTTCTTCTGCAATGACAGATTCCGGATAAACTGTCTCATAAGAAATGCCGCTCCTT
>JAETTS010000066.1 GCA_021769025.1 Enterocloster bolteae | reverse complement strand
GCAGGGGGAAAACCTGGATTATTTCTTTATCAACGGGCCATCCATGAAAGATGTGCTGATGCGGTATACGGATCTGACAGGAAAACCGGCCAGGCTGGCTCCCTGGACTTACGGCCTGTGGCTTTCCACTTCCTTTACCACAAGCTACGATGAAAAAACGGTTATGAGTTTCATCGACGGCATGGAGGAGAGAGGGATTCCCTTAAGCGTATTTCACTTTGACTGCTGCTGGATGCGGGAGTACCACTGGACGGATTTTGTGTGGGATGAGAGAGTATTTCCGGATCCGGAGGGGATGCTTCGCAGGATAAAAGCCAGGGGAATCCGCGTCTGTGTGTGGATCAACCCTTATATCGGCCAGGAATCGGTGCTGTTTGATGAGGGTGTGGAGAAGGGATATTTTCTTAAGAAAAGGAATGGGGATGTATGGCAGTGGGATATGTGGCAGTCCGGCCTTGCCATCGTGGACTTTACCAATCCGGAGGCTGTAAGGTGGTACCAGGGAAAGCTGGAAATGCTTATGGATATGGGAGTGGACTGCTTTAAGACAGACTTTGGCGAGAGGATTCCGGTCAATGTGGTATACCATGACGGTTCGGATCCACAGAAGATGCATAATTTTTATCCATACCTTTACAATCAGGCCGTATACGATGTGCTTAAAAGACGAAGAGGAGAGGAAGAGGCGGTTTTATTTGCCCGGTCGGCCACGGCGGGAGGGCAGAAGTTCCCGGTTCACTGGGGCGGAGATTGCTGGTCTGACTATGAATCTATGGAAGAGAGCCTGCGTGGCGGGTTGTCTTTGACCAGCAGCGGATTTGGATACTGGAGCCATGATATCGGAGGTTTTGAGAGCCAGTCCACACCGGATGTGTACAAGCGCTGGGCGGCCTTCGGGCTTCTTTCCACCCACAGCAGGCTTCACGGAAGCACGTCCTACCGGGTACCCTGGGTGTATGATGAAGAGGCCGTGGATGTGGTGCGGTTCTTTACCAGGCTGAAGCTGGAACTGCTGCCCTATCTGTACAGTGAAGGGGTGAAGACCTCCTTGACCGGAATTCCCATGATGCGGAGCATGGCCCTGGAATTTGAGGAGGACAGAAACTGCAGCTATCTGGATAAAAAGTATATGTTGGGAGACAGCTTTCTGGCTGCGCCGGTGTTCAACGAGGAAGGGATAGCAGAATACTACCTGCCTTGGGGGCAGTGGATCCATTATCTTACAGGAGAAAAAACTCAGGGAGGTGTGTGGAGAAAAGAGCATCTGGATTACTGTTCCATCCCTCTGTGGGTGAAGGAGGGAAGCGTCATCCCCATAGCTCCCCAATGCAGGAGGGCAGATTATGGATTCTTCCGGAACCTGGAGTGGAAGGTATACCCTGGAGAAGGAGAGAGCCAGGGAGCCGTATACAGAGAAGGGCTTAAGGTGCAGACGGTGACTGCCTGTCAGAAGGGAGAGGAAATCGTTCTGAAAGTGATAAATCATGAGGAGAGCAATGTGGCAATGCCTGTGGTGGCAAGTCATGGGGAGAAAGGCGGTGCGGAAAGCTTTGAGACAGCCAGTCATGGAGAGGATGGCAGCAATGCATCGGGAGGAGTAACGCAGAGAGTTGCGATCTGCCTGATAAACTGTAAGGTATCCCAGGTAGAGGGCGGAACCTGTTCCATAGAAGGAAAAGATACGGTTATAACTGTTGATTCCGGAAAAAAGGAAGCTGTCTGCAAGATTTCATTGGCATAGAGGATATGCCTGTCGGATCAGGGGAAGCGTCCTGGCGGCTGGGAAGATTATTTTAAGTGACAGATGGATAACGAATGGTAGATGGGGCTGCTGCACAAAGTGACAGAGTTACGGGATGCGGCGGCCCTATACAGGTTCAGGCAAAAGAAGTCTGGCTGAGGAAAGGACAGGGGAGGCAGTAACAAGAATGATGGTGAAACATGAAGCGGTAAAGAGCGGGATGGCAGGGAGCATAACAACAGAGAACAGGGAGACGAAATTGTGGCAGAAGGCAAAAGATCTGGCAAAGGAACTGACACTTGATGAAAAGATAAGGATGATTCACGGAGCCCAGCTTTTTCAGACTGGGGGAGTGGAGCGGTTGGGAATACCGCCTCTTAAGATGTCCGACGGTCCAATGGGAGTCCGCCAGGAATTCTTTCCGGATAAATGGAAGGCCGTAGGCCATACGGATGACTATGTAACCTACCTTCCCTGTAACAGCGCCCTGGCTGCAACGTGGAACAGGAAACTGGCCTATGACATGGGAAGTGTCCTGGGAGCGGAGGCAAGAGGAAGAGGAAAGGATGTGATCCTGGCACCAGGGATCAATATAAAGAGAAGCCCTCTGTGCGGCCGGAACTTTGAGTATTTCAGCGAGGATCCTTACCTGACAGGACAGCTGGCAGCACCTTTTGTAAGGGGAGTGCAGAGTTGGGATGTAGCGGCCTGTGTGAAACATTTTGCAGTGAATAATCAGGAGACAGAGCGTCTGTGGATGGAGGTAAAGATTGACGAGAGGGTTCTGCGGGAGATATATTTGCCTGCCTTTTACGATGCCCTTAAGGAGGGCGAAGCCTATACGGTAATGGGGGCATACAACAAGCTGTATGGAGAACATTGCTGCCAGAGCGAATTTCTCCTGAATCAGATTCTCAGGAAAGAGTGGGAGTATGACGGGGTGGTGATCTCCGACTGGGGGGCAGTCCACGATACGGAAGCAGCGGCAGGTTCCCAGTTGGATATTGAGATGTCTGTGACCTATAACTTTGATGAGTATTTTATGGCAAAGCCTCTGAAAAAGGCGGTTATAGAAGGCAGGGTGAAGGAAGAGGCAGTTGACGAGAAGGTTATCCGGATTCTGGTATTGATGATGCGGCTTCATATGATGGACGGAACCAGAAAAACCGGATGCTACAATACGGAGGAACACAGGCAGACAGCCCTTCAGGTGGCCAGGGAATCTGTGGTGCTTCTGAAAAATCAAAAGAACCGGCTGCCCCTTTCCGGGACAGGCGTAAAAAAGGTTCTGATAATTGGTGAGAATGGAAACTGCATCCATTCAAATGGCGGGGGAAGTGGGGAGATAAAGGCTTTGTATGAAATAACGCCTCTTATGGGGATAAAAAAACTGCTGGGCGGCAATGTGCAGGTGGACTATGCCCAGGGGTATTGCAGGGATGAGGAAAAAACCGAGGAGGGGGAAATCAATTGGCAGGAGGCCAGTTTGGAACGCGGAGGCGGAGCCAGCCGGAGAAATGGAGAGGAGGCCAGCCAGGAAGAAGACATGGGGCAAGCAGAGTCTGTGGGCCATGCGGGAACCCAGAACAGGAAAGAGGCTGTCAGAAAGAGGAGAAGGCAGTTATGCAGCCAGGCTCTGGAACTGGCTCCGGATTATGAACAGGTGATTTTCATAGGCGGACTGAATCACGACCAGGACTGCGAAGGCAACGACAGGGCGGATATGACTCTTCCCTACGGACAGGATGAACTGATTCAGAGGCTCCTTGCCATCCGGCCGGATACCGTCGTGGTTATGATGGGGGGAAGTCCGGTGGAAATGGGCCGGTGGATCGAAAAGGCAGACAGCCTGGTGTGGAACTGGTATAGTGGTATGGAAGGAGGAACAGCGCTGGCAGAAGTTCTTTACGGGTTGGTGAATCCTTCCGGGAAGCTGCCGGAAAGTTTTTACAAGACACATAAGGATTGTTCCACACACTGTCTTGGGGAATTTGGAAAAAAGGATCAGACAGAGTACACGGAAGGAAGCTTCGTAGGGTACCGCTATCTGGATGCATATCATGTGGAGCCTGAATTTTGCTTCGGTCACGGTTTAAGCTATACTTCCTTTTCCTTTCATGACGGAGAAAAAACCAGCGAGGAGGGTGCTGTAGTATTTTCCTGCAAGGTGACCAACACAGGGACCTGTGCTGGAGCGGAGACCGTGCAGGTGTACGTGCGTAGGGAAGAAGAAATGAAACAGGGAGAACCTACGGTTTTTCAGGAACTGAAAGGATTCGAAAAGATATTTTTAACCCCCGGGGAGACTAAAAAGGTTGAGATAAAGATTAAGGGAGATTTAAAAAATGCCCGGATTGCCGCAGGGGCTTCATCCAGGAATATCTCCATTGTTTTGTGATTCATTTCTCGTTACTGTTCATTGGCACCCAGTAAACGGTAACACCATCCCTCCCCATATCTCCATAATTTCGTTGACGGTAAAATACTGATACGGTAAAATAGCAGGAAAGAGGGAACGTATGATAACCGATTACACTGTCAATGAAAAACCGGCAGAGCCTCACTGGGATCCACACGGGGGGCCTGCAGGCATAAATGGAGGAAGCCAGGCATGTTTACCGCAATGATTATTGATGATGAGAGACTTGTCAGAGAAGGGATCAAGGGGCTGATTGACTGGGAAAAAGCAGGGTTTCGTCTGGGAACCTGTGGGAAGGACGGCAGAGAGGGCTTAGCCAACATTCTTCGTGAGAATCCGGATCTGGTGCTAGTGGATATTAAGATGCCTGGGATTACAGGCCTTGAGGTGATAAAGGAGGCGAAAAAGCAGGGATTTGCGGGACACTTTATTATTCTGACAGGGTTCTCGGAATTTGAATATGCCAGAACAGCCCTTACTATGGGTGTGGGGGGGTACCTGCTTAAGCCTGTTGATGAAGAGGAACTGCTGGAATATGTGGAAAAGGTGAGAAAAAGCCTGGAGGAAACCCATTCTCTGGAGCAGTATCACAGCCAGAATGAAGGTAAGGCCAGACAGGAACTTTTCAGGCGGATGGTGTTAAAGGAAGGCAATATGGCCCAGCTGGAGGAGGATGTGAAACGGCACCATCTGACCCTTGACGGGGATATCTTCTGTATTGCTGTGTGCAGAGAGGAAGAGGACGGGGATGGCAGGGATCATGGGGCACTGTATGAAAAGGTTAAAACCCTGACAGAAGGGGATGCTTTCTGCATCGAGACATTCCCTACAGAGGATCAGGTGATACTGGTCGGGCGTTCCGTCGAGTACAGCAGATGGAAGGAGCGGCTTGAGAAACGCAACAAGAGAGTGGAAAGCTACTATGGCAGGAAGCTAAAGATCGCCCTTGGCAATAATGTGAAGCAGTGGCAGGAGCTTTTCTGCTCTTACGAAAGCGCCAGATATCTGATGGATCAGGCATTTATCTTCGATCAGGAAGATATATTAACCATTGACCTGATCTGCAGCCTGGAGGGCAGAGGGGAAGAAGTTACCATGGAATGGCTGGAGATGCTGATCGAGGTGGGAGAGGCGGAGGGCATCAGAAAGGCCATGGAGATGTTTAAAGATTACTGCACCTGGAACCTGTTGAAGGAATCCGAGATCAAAATGATCCTTGTGCAGAATATGGTTCAGCTTCAGATGCGCCTCAGCCAAAAATATGCCGCTGCCTCTGTGGACAATGAATCCATGCAGCAGCTTCTTAGGCAGCTTGCCGGGGCGGACGGTATGAAGAATTTGCTGGATCGCTATGAGCAGGCGCTTCTGGGCTTAAGCAGGAAAATCGGCACAGCAGGAGGCAGCATTATCCAGCGCGTATCCTATTATATGGAGAAAAATTATGACAAGGATTTAAAGCTGGAGAGCATAGCGAAAAATTTTAACTACAACAGTGCCTACTTAGGAAAGCTGTTCCGCAGGGAGACGGGGGAGAATTTCAACAATGCCCTGGATCGGATCCGCATCACCAATGCCAGGCGTCTTCTTAAGGAGACTGGACTTAAAGTATATCAGATTTCGGAGATGGTAGGATACGGCAGTATTGATTATTTTTATATGAAGTTTAAGAAATATGTTGGGATCAGCCCCAAAGAGTACCGGAAGAATATGGAAGAAGAAAATGGGGAATAGAAAAAGATATAAGTCCACCTGGTAAGAAAGCCAGTGGGAAGAGAAACGGTCTGCCAGATGGAAATCAGCTGCGGTAGGATAAAGAAGAGATTCAGAGCCTCCACACCTCTAAAAAGTTAGACGGTATTACCTATACGGTGAAAGACTATGTAATCATATCGGAATAGCAGCTTCTCATGTGCCCTGCCTGCCGCAGAAAACGGAAATCACCGTCTGTGGCAGACAGGGCACTAAAAGTACAGGAAAGGCGGATTCACCTCAGGGCAGCCAGCCTGTCACAAGATACCACTCCTGAGTTGAGCAGCAGCTGAATACGGACTGCCGCAGTTTCCCAGAGTATGGAGATAAAGAAACGAGGTATTCTCATGAAAATAAATAAATCCGGGCCAGGAAGAGTTTTCCTGCGCCTCTTGGAAACTAAAATTAAAACCCGTATGCTGTTTCTCTACATCATAGGAGGAGCCCTCCCTATGATCTGTATGGGATTGTATCTGGTGCTTGGAACCAGCAAGATCCTGGTGGAGAGGGAAAAGCGGGCGGAGATGACAGAGCTGGAGATACTGGGAAGCCAGTTGAAGGAAATGCTAAACTCAGTCAATACCGGCTCCAAAAATTTTTATTTTGACCAAAGCCTTGAAGAGATTGCAGAGAAAAATTATGTCCAGTATGAAGATCTGGTGGAGGACTACAGGGCCTACACAGGCTTTGATGCCTTCGGCAATTTCTACAACCGGGCAGTGGTGTGGATCAGTGTCTATCTGGACAATGATACCATCACAGAAAACGCTCATTTTAAGAAGACAGAGAAGGTACAAAACGAGGATTGGTACCGGACCGTGACAGAGAGAAACGGGGGAGCGGTGTGGCAGATTCTTCCTCTTCCCCTGGCGTTAAACCATGATGACACTCTGGCTCTCACCAGGCTCCTTCGGACCAGGGACAACAGAGACGTAGGCGTGCTGGTTATGTATATGAGGAAGGAGAGGCTCTTTGAGCAGGTGGGTAGCCGGAATTGCGATACCAGGCTGATCATAAACGGCAGGGTCCAGATTCTGGACAACGGGCAGGGAAACACAGATTTTTTCGTGATGCAGCCTTTCATAGAGAACTGGAAAAAGGAAGGTATTTTTCAGGATAAGGTGCGGCTTGAAGGAAAAGAGTATGTGATGACCTGCTATAGCTTTGCCCTGGGAGAGTCTGAGGATACTTTACAGATGATAAGCTTAAAGTCCTATAAAGATATTTTAAAGCAGGCCAGCCGCCAGAATCAGGGCAGCGTCTGTATCTTTTTCGGAAGCGCTGTTTTGTCTGTGTCCCTGATTGCATTATTTTCCTGGTCATTCGGCAGCAGGGTGGAGCGGTTCAGGAGACAGATGCAGAAAGCGGCCCAGGGAGATTTTGACCTGGAACCCAGCCTGGGAGGCAGCGATGAGATCAATGATCTGTACGGTTATCTGGGTACTATGATCGCAGATATCCAGAGGCTTTTAGCACAAATCTATCAGGAGCGAATTCATGCGGAACAGCTGAAAACACAGCAGAAGGAAGCAGAGTTTAAGGTGTTGGCCAGCCAGATCAACCCTCATTTTCTATATAATACTCTGGAGACCATCCGTATGCAGGCCAGAGCGAATCATCAGCCGGAGATTGAGGAACTGGTGAAAATGCTGGCGAAAATCCTGCGCAGGAATATCCAGACAGGAAGCCAGGAGGTGACGGTCAGGGCAGAGGCAGACTTGGTGGAATCCTATCTGAAGATACAGAAGTACCGGTTTGACGAGCGGCTTCAGTATAAGATCTCCATCGATGAGGAGGCAAAAGACTGCGTAATCTTGCCATTGGTTCTCCAGCCAATTGTGGAGAATTCCATTATCCATGGCCTGGAGACCAAGGAGGGGACGGGCCATATTCAGATACAGATTGAAAAACAGGATGAGAAGCTTATTATCACCATTGAGGACGACGGCGTGGGAATCCCGGAGGAGCGGTTAGATAAGCTTCGGGAAGAGTTAAAACGGCACAGCCTGGATCGGTCCCACATCGGAGTGTGCAATGTCCATGAGAGGATCCGATTAAAATACGGGGAGGCCTACGGTCTTTCCATCCAAAGCATGGAAGGAAAAATGACACGGGTGGTGATCCGTCTGCCAGCCAATCCTTGAACTCTCTAAAAATAAGGGGGAAACGAGTCTGAATTTATGGGTATTTCTTTTGCGGCCTTATTTCTATAATAAATAGAAAAAAGGGAGGTATATGCAGAATGAAAAAACCCAGGAAACAGAAAAATATGAAAGAGCCTTTCAGCCTTGCCCTGATGTGGAAACAGCGGTATCTGCTGCTGATGTCCGTGCCATTTGTCATCTGGCTGATCATCTTCAAGTATGTTCCTTTATGGGGCTGGACCATGGCATTTCAGGAGGTGGTTCCCAAATCCTTTGCAAAGCCAATCTGGGAGCGGAAATTCGTAGGCTTTCAGAATTTTGTGGATGCCTTTTCCGACCGTCTCTTCCCCCAGACCATGATAAATACCATTGGCATCAGCATCCTGGGGATCACTCTGGGGACGGCGGCGGCCATCATCTTTGCCCTGTTCCTCAATGAGATCCGCATGGAGGGATTTAAGAAGATTACCCAGACAGTTTCTTATCTTCCCCACTTTGTGTCATGGGTTATTATTGCCAGCATTGCCAAGATGCTGCTCAACGACGGGGGAGCCCTTGAGACTATGACCGGCAAAAGCCTGCACCTGATGTCCACCAACTCACCTTTGTTCTGGATCGTGGTGTGTATCATCAATGTCTGGAAGGAGGTAGGCTGGGATGCCATCATCTACCTGTCCGCTATGGCCGGAATCGACAAGGGAATTTATGAGGCGGCAAAGGTGGACGGAGCCAACCGGTTCCAGCAGATGTGGTACCTGACCCTTCCGGGAATCAAACCTACGGCCATTGTGCTGTTGATTATGAGCGTGGGAAGCGCGCTGAACGTAGGCATGGAGCGGCAGATGCTTTTAAGCAATGGTATTGTCCAGGATCATGCAATGGTGCTTTCCTGGTTTGCCTACATAAGAGGTATCGGTTCCAACAACTACGGTCTTGGTACCGCCATCGGCATGTTTCAGTCTGTGGTGGGAATCATTCTTCTTTTTATTGCCAATAAGATTGCCGGTATGATCGGCGAAGACAAACTGGTTTAAGGGGGGAGAAAGATGCTGGAAAATAAAAAAGGCGTGTTCGATTATATTCTTATGGTGCTGTTTATCGGCATGATACTCATAACGGTCTATCCGTTCTTAAATGTTTTGGCAATTTCTTTTAATGACCCTATGGACACCATGCGAAACGTAAACTTTATTATTCCCAGAAAGTTTACACTGGCCAACTACATCTACATTTTCACGGAAAATAATATGGTTATGCCTTTTATGTTGTCGGTGTTAAAAACAGTGGTAGGCACTGGCGTGGGAGTTATCTTCACATCCATGCTTGCCTATGTGCTTAGCCGCAAAGATTTTTATTTCAATAAATCGTTTACCATCCTGTTTATCATCACCATGTATGTAAGCGGCGGTATGATACCGGAATATCTTCTGATTATGCGGAATTTAAGGATGGGAAACAATTTCTGGGTATATATCATCCCCGGCATGATCTGGGTCTACAACGTGATTCTGATGCGTTCCTTTATCGAGGGGCTGCCTATGGCCCTTCAGGAGGCCGCCAAAATCGACGGAGCCAATGATTTTGTCATCTGGTATAAGGTGATCCTTCCTCTGTGTACGCCGGTTATTGCCACAGTGTCCCTGTTTATCGCGGTAGGGCAGTGGAACTCCTTTATGGATACCTATCTGTATGCAAGAGAGATTCCTACTTTGCAGTATGTTCTTTATGAGATTATGGAAAGCGCCCAGATCAAGGTGGATCCCCATGCGGCTGCCCAGGGAGTGCAGAACACAGTGTCTCCTATGTCTGTACGTATGGCGGTTACAGTGGTTGCCACACTGCCCATCCTGATTGTGTATCCGTTCTTACAGAAATATTTTGTAGGCGGCATGACATTGGGTGCGGTGAAGGATTGATAAGGGTTTA
>JAETTS010000065.1 GCA_021769025.1 Enterocloster bolteae | reverse complement strand
CTTTGCCTCACGAATCCCCCGCAGGATCTCCTCCTCTGTCTGGGAGTCAATCCAGACCCGCTTCCTCACTTTACCGTTTACACCAGCCATCTGATCCACCAGACGGTATATATATTCCCCTTCCCGCCCTGAGTCGGTGCAGATATAGATAATCTCCACATCTGTACGGTTCAATAAGCCGCTGACGATCTGAAATTGCTTGGAGACACCCTCAATCACCTGGTACTTAAATTCCTTAGGCAGAAAAGGCAGCGTCTCCAGGCTCCAGCGCTTAAATCTGGGGTCGTAGCTGTCAGGGTAACTCATAGTTACCAGATGGCCCACGCACCATGTTACAATGGCATCATCTGCCTCCTGATATCCGTCCCGCCTGGCCCATTTCTTCTTCAGCGCATTGGCAAACTCCTGGGCTACGCTGGGCTTTTCTGCAATATATAACGATTTTGACATGAATTATTCCACGCTGAATCTATAAATAGTTGTTGTCTTATATTCCTGGCCTGCTAAAAGAAACGGGGAAGCGAATTCTGGCTTGTTGGCAGCATCCGGGAAATATTGGGTCTCAAAGCAATATCCGTCTCTCTTGTGGTATGTGGTTTTGTCCTTTCCCATATCTGTCGCCATGGAATTAGCCGTATAGAACTGTACGCCTGGAAGATCCGTGTACACTTCCATCACCCGGCCGCTGGCCTCATCCTCCGCCTTGGCGCATAAGGACAACTCTCCGGCCGGATGGTTCAGGGCCCAGTTGTGGTCAAAGCCGCCAGCCCACACAAGCTGCTCATAATCCGCCTCAATATCTCTGGCGATGGATTTTAATACCGTAAAATCCATGGGAGTTCCCTTCACAGGAGCAATCTGGCCTGTAGGAATGGAGTCCGCATCTGTAACTGTAAATCCATCTGCATCAATCCAGACCTTCTGATTCATGGCACAGCCGGAATCATGTCCTGCCAGATTAAAGTAGGCATGGTTGGTAAAATTGGCAATGGTATCTGCATCGCTTACCATGTGATAGTCCAGCTGCAGGCTGTTGTCCGGCGTCAAAGTATAAGAAACCGTGATATCCGCATTGCCCGGATATCCCTGATCCTTATCTGGACTGAACAGGGAGAAGGAAATCTTTGTTCCCGTTCCATCCTCTTCCACCTGGGTATCCCATACACGGCTGCGATAATACTCCGGGCCGCTGTGAAGATTGTGTCTTTTTCCGCAGTTCTTCTCCAACTCATAGGTCACGCCGTTTAACGTAAACTTCGCTCCTCCGATCCGGTTGGCATTGCGGCCTACCGGCTCACCTGGATGGCCTGGGCCGGTTAAGATTCCTTCCACCGAGTCATATCCCAACACCACATCCGCCAGCTTGCCATCTCTGTCCGGCACCATCATGGTCAGCCAGATGCCGCCCAGATCGGTAAATGATGCAGATACCCCCTGCTCGTTGGTCAACGTATAACGGTATACCACTGTGCCATCCTCTAACTTCCCAAATTCTGTTTTTGTGTAACCCATAACTTCCGCCTCCTAAATAATATTCAAACGAAATCTTCATGCAGCTTTTGACACTGCACCAGACACCCTATGAAAACCGATGCCTCACCGGCTTCACTTTGCCTCAATATACCCCTGAGCCGTCAAAAGTTCTGCGCAGAGAATCCCTCCTCCTGCCGCACCGCGGACCGTATTGTGGGACAGCCCTACAAATTTATAATCATACACCGTATCCCGGCGCAAACGGCCTACGGAGATTCCCATTCCCTTTTCAAAATTCACATCCATGGATACCTGAGGACGGTTATCCTCCTCCAGATACTGGATAAACTGCCCGGGAGCACTTGGCAGCTTCAACTGTTGGGGAAGCCCGCTAAACGTAACCAGCTTCTCAATCAGCTGCTCTTTGGTTGGTTGCTTCCGAAACTTCACAAACACTGCGGCTGTATGGCCGTCCAGCACCGGAACCCGGATACACTGGCAGGTGATCACTGGCTCTTTGGCCTTGACGATTACGCCGTCCTCCACGGTTCCCCACAGGCGCAAAGGCTCCTGCTCGCTCTTCTCCTCTTCCCCGCCGATATAGGGGATGATGTTCTCCACCATCTCCGGCCAGTCTTTGAATGTCTTTCCGGCACCGGAAATAGCCTGATATGTGGTGGCAACCACCTCGTAAGGCTCAAATTCCTTCCATGCTGTCAGAACCGGCGCATAACTCTGGATGGAACAGTTGGGTTTTACCGCGATAAATCCCTTTTTGGTTCCAAGACGCTTTCTCTGGGACTCAATCACCTGAAAATGTTCCGGATTGATCTCCGGCACCACCATCGGTACATCAGGCGTCCATCTGTGGGCGCTGTTGTTGGAAACCACTGGAGTCTCCGTTTTGGCATACGCTTCCTCGATGGCTTTGATCTCTTCTTTAGACATATCCACGGCGCTAAATACAAAATCCACACTGGCAGCCACCGCTTCCACCTGATTCACATCCATAACCACCAGATTCTTCACAGACTCCGGCATCGGCGTGGCCATCTTCCAACGGCCTCCCACTGCCTCCTCATAAGTCTTTCCTGCAGAACGTGGACTGGCGGCTACCGTTACCACCTGAAACCACGGATGGTTCTCTAAAAGGGACAAAAACCGTTGCCCAACCATGCCGGTTGCACCTAAGATGCCGACTCTTAATTTCTTCTCCATACGATTCTCCTCTTAAAACACATTTTTAAAATGCACTTCTGCATTCTGTGTGAAAGGAAAACCTGTATGAAATCCTCTGTGACTCCATACAGGTTGTCTTCTCTCTTATACTCTTGATAAGTACTCTCCGGTACGAGTGTCGATCTTGATCTTATCGCCTCTGTCTACAAACAACGGCACATAGACCGTAGCGCCAGTCTCCACCACTGCTGGCTTAGTTGCGCCAGTTGCAGTATCACCTTTAAATCCAGGCTCTGTATCTGTGATCTCCAACTCTACAAATAATGGTGGCTCCACAGAGAATACCTTTCCATTATAGGAACAGATCTTACACATATCATTCTCTTTTACAAACTTCAGCGCATCGCCGATGGTATCTGCATTGAGCCCGATCTGCTCATACGTATTCATATCCATAAAGTTATATAAATCGCCGTCAGCATACAGATACTGCATGTCCACTCTGTCAATTCTTGCGGCTGGGAATTTCTCCGTAGGACGGAAGGTCTTCTCTACCACGCCGCCACTCATGACGTTCTTAATCTTGGTCCTAACAAAAGCCGCTCCTTTTCCTGGTTTTACGTGCTGGAACTCCATAATCTGATATACATTTCCATCAATCTCTAAGGTAATGCCATTTCTAAAATCACCTGCAGATATCATAAATGATATTCCTCCTTAAACTCTCTCAAATAAGTCATTCACCTTATTTTATACTATATAGTCCGTATTTTCAACAACTTTTTTGTCATTTTGATTCTTCAGTTCCATTCTTTATTCCTTGTGGTTTCCTTACCGCCGCTTTTTAAATGTCATTTCATTTTATCCCTATGACTTCCTCCAGGGTTCCTGCCTTTTTTCTGCTAGGATTTCTGCAAAGTCAGGTAATTCATAGCCAAAACATACCCATAAAGCCCTAATCCCACCACCTGCCCCGTACAAACCGGCGCTGTCACCGACACATGCCGGAATTCCTCCCGCTTGTGGACATTGGAGATATGCACCTCAATTTTGGGAATCTCCACCGATGCCAACGCGTCTCTCAAGGCATAACTATAGTGGGTAAACGCTCCGGGATTGATGATGATGCCCTCTACGCCTTTGTGGTAAGCCTCCTGGATCTTGTCGATTAAGCCACCCTCATAATTGCTCTGGAATATCTCAATCTCATGGCCTTCCTCTCTGGCCTTCCTTTCCAGCATGGACACCAGGTATCCGTAATCCTGATTACCATAGATTCCTTTCTCCCGGATCCCCAAAAAGTTTAGGTTTGGGCCATTTAAAACCAGCAATTTCATAACACGGTTCCTCCTGCATTCTTAGCATTCTGTGTGCATCCCCCGAAGGGCTCACAGGCCCCCTCCATTCATAGTAAGGATCTCCGCTGCAATCTCATCTGGGGTTTTATGATCTGTATCTACCACCATATGTGCAGCCTGCCTATAGATTGGCGCACGCTGCCAAAGAAGATGCTCCACCCGTTCCCTTACATCTCCACCTCTTAAAAGCGGCCGGGCTGTATCCCCTCTCAGGCGGCGAAGTACCGTATCTGGCTGAACCTGAAGGTAGACCACCGTTCCCAGCTTTCTAAGAAGCACCTGATTCTCTTCCCGCAGAGGGAGGCCGCCTCCCACGGAGATTACCATGGCATCCTCTCTGGCAAGAAGAGACTGTATAAACTCTGTCTCCGCTTTTCGGAACGATTCCTCTCCCTGGGTTTCAAACATACGGCTGATAGTCATCCCCTGTTTCTTTTCAATCTCTTTATCGGTATCCAAAAGGGGAATGCCTGATCGCCTGGCCAGTGCCCTTCCCACAGAAGATTTCCCTGCACCCATGAATCCAATAAGTATCGTGCTTTTTCCCATAATCCCAAATCCTTTTTCCCTTAAGCCTGTGCCTGTAATGTTTTTTCCATCCTGGTCCGGATTTCATCCGCCATCCTGTCCGTGACACAGATACCCGGATTCCACAGTTCAAATGCAATGATTCCCTGATAGATCAACATATCCAGCCCATTTACAGCCCTTCCCCCTGCTTCCTGTACCAATTCCATAAAACGGGTTCGTGCCGGAGTATAGATGATATCCACTCCCGTGTGAATCTTCTCATAAAACTTCGGATCCTCAAGAACCGCATGACCGGTCTTCGGATGCATCCCCACGCTAGTGGTCTGAACTGCCAGATAGGAACCTTTCTCCAGGCTTACATAATCATTCAGTTCCACGGCCTTCATGGTTTGCCTGCCGAACTGGCAGTTCATCTCCTCCGCCAGAGTCCTGGCTTTTTCTATGCTTCTGTTTAATACGGTAATGGACCGGGCACCGTGTTTCATCATCATGTAAGAAACCGCTTTGGCAGCGCCACCTGCCCCCAGAAGGAGACAATCCTGGCCGTCAACTGCAATCTGCTGCCTGGCTATGGCCCTGTATAGCCCGTCTGCATCTGTATTGTATCCTTTATAGCCGCCTTCCATGCGAACCAGAGTATTGACCGCTCCAATACATCTGGCAGCCTCATCCAGTTCCAGAAGATAGGGCATCACTCTCTGCTTATGAGGAACTGTCACATTGATCCCCTGAAATCCCAAGGCATAGATGCCCTTCACAGCCTCGCCAACCTGTTCATCTGGCACATTACAGGGGATATAGGCAAAATCAAGGTTTAATTCTTTTGCAAAATAATTCTGCATCATAGGGGACAGGGAATGGCCCACTGGATTCCCTATGACTCCGCATACCATCGCTTTTCCACTGATTGTCATCACTCTAGTCCTTCTTATCGTTTATGCTGCCTTGCCGCTTTTGGGGGCTGCTGGTTTTCTGGGCTGCTGGTTTTCTGGACTGCTGGTTTTCTGGGCTGCCGTCTTTCCTCTTATGACTCCCGCTATCACACATTATGCCCCTTCTTTTTCTATAGAAAAACAACACCACTGCTTCCAGATACCGCTTAAGCACGATCTGAATCTCTTCTTTGGGATGGATAGGCTTTACCAGATAGCTGTAGATCCCTGTCCGGTTGGCCCCGTAAATGTCAGTAAACAGCTGGTCTCCAACAAAAATCGTATCTGCAACAGTGGTTCCCATAATCTCCATCCCCTTCTTATATCCTTTCACCGAAGGTTTTCCGCCTTTATAGATATAGGGTGAGTCCACCTGGGCCGCAAAGGATGCCACCCTTGGCTCCTTATTGTTGGACAGAAGGCAGGTCTTCATCCCCATGCGGTGAAACTCTGCAAACAGAGAAAGAGCCCTTTTATCCGCCGGGGCTCCATGAGGCACCAGGGTGTTGTCAATATCAAAAATCACTCCCCGGATTCCTTTGTCATATAACGTTTTATACGGAATCTCATAGGCAGATTCCCTTATCTCGTTTGGGTATAATGGTTCCAGCATAGATTATTCCTTTTTCTACTTTTTTAACAGCTTCCCCAGTTCTTCCATAAAGGTATTCACATCCTTGAACTCCCGGTAGACTGAGGCAAAACGGACATAAGCCACCTCGTCCACATCCTTTAACTTTTCCATCACTTTCTCGCCGATGGCGGAAGTCTCCACCTCTTTCTCCTCCAGATTAAAGATCCAGTTTTCAATCTCATCCACCATGGTATCGATCTGCTGAGGAGACACTGGCCGCTTGTGGCAGGAACGGAAAATGCCAGCTTCAATCTTAGAACGATCATAAACTTCCCTTGAGTTATCTTTCTTGATCACCATAAGGGGCATGGTCTCCAACTTTTCATATGTTGTAAACCGTTTGCCGCACTTTTCACATTGCCTCCGCCGCCGGATCGAGCTGTTGTCGTCTGCTGGCCTGGAATCAATCACTTTGGTGTCATCTTCACTGCAATATGGACACTTCACTGGCATTCCCTCCTGCTCTCTTTTTATTTATTTTACCCTATCCCTGTGGAATTGGCAAGTTTTTGCGGTGGAAACACGATAAATAATGTATGAACTGAGGCTAAGGTGATAATTTTTCATAAAAACCAAAAAACGCCAAAAAAATTCACACAAAAAACCCATATCAGACTGTCCATAGAAAAACAGCCTGACATGGGTTCCTTCCATTCTTTTGCTTTCTCTGGCGCACCAAATGGTCAGTACACTAGCGCATCTTAAAGGTAGAACACTCGGTCTGCCCTGCCTGGGATGCCCCGTTACCTGCGATTCCCACATGTTCTGCCTGGCAGTGCCTCTGTTCGTTATAGATGCAGTTCACTGCCTCGCAGTCAATCTCCAGCCTCTTTTCCGGTGTCTTGAACAGGTTCTGGAACGCGCCATCCTTATTCTCGTCAAAGCTGCCGCAGCAAGTGTCACAGCAATCCTTAGCGCTCTTTCCATCTACAACGATAGCCTGTTTGCAGCAGCAGTTATCCGCATTGTGGATACAATTCTTTACATTACAATCCAGTTTTGTCATGTCTGGTCCTCCTGCAATTTATTTTTCATATATTGCTACATAAATGAATTACAGGATTAGCATGCCCGGTTTTTAAAAAATTATTTATATAAAATAGTTCACGCCGCTTTCGAAAATTTTCATATCCTGTTCCCCGTAGATGTTCATGGCCACAGCCTCGCCTCGCCGCTCTGAATGGGCCATCTTGCCTAGAATCCGCCCGTCCGGGCTGGTAATGCCTTCGATTGCCATATAGGAGCCGTTGGGGTTCCAGAACTCATCCATGGTTGGATTGCCCTTGTCGTCTACATATTGAGTAGCCACCTGGCCGTTGTCAAACAGCCGTTTCAGCCATTGGTCATTAGCCACGAACCGGCCTTCGCCGTGGGAAGCCGGGTTACAGTACACACCGCCAAGAGTGGTTCCGGCGAGCCATGGGGACTTGTTGGTAACCACCTTGATGTATACCATCTTTGAGATATGACGCCCAATGTGGTTCATAGTCAAAGTAGGAGAATCAGCATGCTGCTGGGTGATCGCTCCTTCTGGTACCAATCCCAGCTTAATAAGCGCCTGGAATCCATTGCAGATCCCCAGCATCAGGCCATCTCTCTGGTTTAACAGCTTCTCTATTTCCTCTTTTATCACCTTATTGCGGAATACCGTGGCAAAAAATTTGGCGGAGCCTTCCGGCTCATCGCCAGCGGAGAAACCTCCTGGGAACATGACAATCTGAGCCTTCCCAATTTCGCTTCTAAAGGCTTCCACAGACTCCCTGATGTCTTCGGCACTTAAATTCTTAAATACTTTGGTGGACACGTTGGCTCCGGCCCGCTCAAAGGCTCTGGCACTGTCGTACTCGCAGTTAGTTCCCGGGAATACCGGAATGAACACATTGGGCCTGGCAACCTTGTGCCTGCAGATATAGATATCCTTCCCGTCATAAGTCCTGTCTGGAATTTCTGTCTGCTTTACACCAGAATCTGTAGGAAATACCGATTCCAATGTCCCTGTCCAAACCTTCAGTGCCTCATCCACAGGGATTGATGTATTGCCATACTCAAACACCCCTGTATCCGTCACCTGACCGATGACCGTGTAAGAAACAGACAGTTCACCTACTTTTCCATCCGGAATCTCACACACAAGATCCCCCCAGCCTGGTGCGAAGAAGTCTCTGGGATCCACGTTGTGCTCGATCTTCACTCCCAGCTTATTGCCGAATGCCATCTTGCTGACCGCCTCTGCCAGGCCGTGGCCTTCCACTGCATAGGCAGAAACAATCTTTCCTTCCTGCCTGTCCTTCCTGAATTTCTCATATCCATCCATCATCTGGGTATATTCCGGCAGATCATACTCATCTTTCTCAAGCTTCACCACAACGATCTTGTTCCCTGGCTTTTTAAATTCCGGCGTGATCACATCCTTATGGCTGGCCACGTCCACCGCAAAGGAAACCAACGTGGGAGGAACATTGATCTCCCCATGCTGCTCCTCGTAGAAGGTTCCGGACATGCTGTCCTTTCCTCCGATAGAGGGAAGCCCTAACCCCAACTGTGCCTGATAAGCGCCTAACAGGGCCGCGAAAGGCTGGCCCCAGCGCACCGGATCCTCTGTCATTCTCTGGAAATATTCCTGGAATGTAAACCGGATCTTCTTAAAATCTCCGCCGGCCGCAACAATCTTCGCCACAGAGGAGACCACCGCATAGATTGAGCCATGGTAGGGGCTCCAGCTGGACAGATAAGGATCAAATCCATAGCTCATCATAGTCACTGTATCGGTCTTTCCCTGAAGAACCGGCAGCTTGGCCACCATAGCCTGGGTCTCCGTCAACTGATATTTGCCTCCGTACGGCATAAATACAGAGCCTGCGCCGATGGAGCCGTCAAACATCTCCACCAGGCCTTTCTGAGAGCACACATTAAGGTTTTTCAGAGTCTCAAGCCATTTCTCCTTTACATCCAGAATATCTTCCCGCTCTGAAAAAGGATTTCCCTCTTTTCCAGGAACAGAAAGTATCACAGACGCTTCCTGATGTGCCCCATTGGTATCCAAGAATGCCCTGCTGATATCCACAATGGTCTTTCCTCTCCAACTCATCTTGAGACGTGGCTCCTGGGTCACCACTGCCACACAGACCGCCTCCAGGTTCTCCTCCGCCGCATAACCTAAAAATGCATCCACATCTTCAGGTGCCACCACAACGGCCATACGCTCCTGGGATTCAGAGATAGCAATCTCCGTACCATCCAGCCCTGCATACTTCTTGGGAACTTTATCCAGGTCAATCTCCAGTCCTGCTGCCAACTCTCCGATGGCTACTGACACGCCGCCTGCGCCAAAATCATTGCATTTGCGAATGATGCTGCTGACCTCCGGACGGTAGAACAACCTCTGGATCTTTCTCTCCGTAGGGGCGTTGCCCTTCTGTACTTCCGCCCCGCAGGTCTCAATGGAGGCTTCCGTATGTACTTTGGAAGAACCGGTTGCACCGCCGCAACCATCCCGGCCTGTCCGTCCTCCAAGCAGGATGATGATGTCGCCTGGATCCGATGTCTCCCGGATTACATTTTTCCTTGGAGCCGCACCCATAACCGCTCCAATCTCCATGCGCTTGGCTGCATAATTGGGATGGTAAACTTCCTTTACATATCCGGTTGCAAGACCGATTTGATTGCCGTAGGAGCTGTATCCGCTGGCCGCGCCGGTCACAATCTTCTTCTGTGGCAATTTCCCGTGAAGGGTCTCCTTCATGGATTTGGTAGGATCTGCCGCACCGGTGATACGCATGGCCGGATACACATAGCTCCGCCCGGAAAGGGGATCCCGGATGGCTCCACCCAGACAGGTAGCGGCACCACCAAAAGGCTCAATCTCTGTAGGGTG
>JAETTS010000064.1 GCA_021769025.1 Enterocloster bolteae | reverse complement strand
CTGAAGAGGAGCCCGGAAAGGGAACTGAAGAGGAAGCCGAAGAGGAGTCTGGAAAGGGAACCGGGGAAGAAGCCGAGGAAGAGTCCGATAAGGGAACCGGGGAAGAAGCCGAAGAGGAGTCCGGAAAGGGAACCGGGGAAGAAGCCGAAGAAGAGTCTGGAAAAGGAACCGGGGAGGAAGCCGAAGAAGAGTCCGGAAAGGGTACCGGGGAGGAAGAAACCGGGGAAGAGGCAGGAGAGAAGACGGAAGAGGAAATCGAGGAGAAGACCAAAGAAGATGGTTTGCCTGAAACTCCAAAGGACGAATCATTAGGAAATTTGGAAAACTCCCAGATAAAACAACCTGCAGGTCTCATACCCGATGTTCACGAGCATATCTGGTCTGTAGATTGGAACTTTGATGGAACGTATCACTGGCACGAGTGCGAGGCAGAGGACTGCTTTACGGCTGACGACAGCGAGAAGGACGGTTATGCAGAGCACAGCTACGATGAGTATGGCGTATGTAATGACTGTGGATATGACTCCATGGAGGGAATTGCCTTAGCAGCAGAAGGGGATGTCCCGACCTATCAGGAAGCCTATGAGGCAATGACTGCCTTAAAGGAAACGTATCCCGAGGGGATGACATGGACAAATTATGAGCCTTATGGAAGTAAAGGTGAGCTTGGTGATGCCTATGTATGGAAGGGCGGATCCATTTATGGGGCAAAAAGCGCCGTTGGCTGTATGGCCTTTGCCTTCATCCTTAGTGATGAGGCCTTCGGCAATCTGCCAGCAAGGCCAATCGAGAAAGGGAAGTTTGCATTCGATGATGTAAAGGTAGGAGATATTCTACGGGTGAATAACAATAGCCATAGCGTCATCGTACTCCAAAAGACTGCTGGAGGTGTGACGGTAGCTGAGGCAAACTATAGTAAATCTGTCCACTGGGGACGTTCCATGAGCATATCGGAGGTCGAGAACGCGGACTTTATTATTACGCGTTATCCTGCAGGCTATGTTTCACCGGATGACCCTGAGGCTGACGAAGTGATTGACCAGGGCACAGCGGGAAGCTTAAACTGGTCGCTGACCAATGGAGGGGTACTGACCATCTCTGGTCGCGGAGCGATGTCGAATTACTCACAGAATAACCAGCCATGGAGCGCCCATGAATATTACACCATTGTTATTGAGGACGGAGTTACCAGCATAGGGGATTATGCTTTTTATGGGAGCAAGGCTCTCGATGTGTATATCCCTGACAGCGTAACGGCCATCGGACAGAATGCGTTTAGTAAATCTGAACTGCTGGCAGTGACGATTCCCGGCAGTGTCAAGACCATTGGGAACAGCGCTTTTTCTATGTGTGCCAACTTAACCTCCGCAACAGTTTCCCAGGGAGTGGAAGTTATTGGAGACACCGCTTTCCAAGGCTGTACCTCTTTGTCCTACATTGATTTTCCGGCAAGCATTATATCCGTGGGAGCGGGGGCGTTTATGAGTTGTAAGGAAATGGTCAGTGTGAGATTTATTTCTGGCAATGGAAAGGTAACACTAGGTGACAATTTGTTCTCCCAGTGTTGGGAGTTGACTCATGTAACGTTGCCTCAGACAGCAGACCGTGTTAGCGCAGGTATGTTCGCCTCCTGTCTTTTGCTTCCTTCGCTGTATATACCGGCAAGCGTTCAGGAGATTGGCCAAGGAGCGTTTGAATCGTGTGGTGTACAGACCATCTATTTTGGCGGCAGTGAGGCGGAATGGAAGGCCATGATGACTCCATATTTGGAACCTACGTTAAAGAACACAACAATAGTGTATGACGCTGAGTTTGACGATCCTTTCGCATCAGATCCCAATGATCCCGGAGATTTTCAGCCTGGTGAAAGTGAGTCCTGTACGAATCATGTCGATACGGACAATGACGGTAAATGCGATAATTGCGGTAAAGATATGTCAGCTGGAACTCCTGGGAATCCCGAAAATCCTGGAACTCCTGAGAACCCTGGAACTCCCGAGAACCCGGCTCCTGGTGACGGCAGCGGTGAAGACAATACGGATCCAGGCGGCAATCGCCCGCCTGAACCGGATCGTCCTTCCGGCGGATCGTCCAGTGGTTCTTCAAACAGTTCTAGCGGTAGCTCGGATGACGACAGTGGGTACAGCAGTGATTATTCCGGAAACCAAACGGTTTCAACATCATTCAATTGGGGAGCCGATGGTTCCCGAATCACGACGAAGACGCAAAAAGACGGAACCGTCATTATCATTACAGATCAGGTTAACGGCGTGACGGAGATGGAAGCCAGATTATCCGGATCGGCCATCGCTACTGCCAGGAAGAATGGCGAAGCCGTAACGTTGCCTATTTTGGCCGTTCCGGTAGCAAAAGAGGTGTCAACGGCACAGGCTATAACGGTTTATACCCAGAGAGAGGAATTGGTAAAAGTGGCGATTCCTGCCACTGCGCCTACTCCAGGTACTGTGGCAGTTATGGTCAATGCAGACGGTTCCACACATGTAATGGAAGGTTCTGTTGCGACAGAGGATTGCGTTGTAGTATCTTTACCCAATGGGGCCACAATAAAAATTATGGATAACAGTAAGCAATTTTCGGATGTTCCCGCCGGGGCTTGGTATGAGGATGCAGTATCGTTTATCTCTGCCAGAGAATTGTTCTATAACACAACAGAATCTACATTTGCCCCTGGCAGTCCCATGACTTGTGCTATGTTGACCACGGCTTTGGCTCGTTTGGATGGAGTAAAGACAGATGGCGGCTCCACATGGTATGAGAAGAGCATGGAATGGGCGGCTGCGCGCGATATGAGGGATGAAGCCAATCCAAACAGCACGGTTACCTGCGGCCAATTGGCGGTAATGCTCTGGAAGTATCAGGGCTCGCCGGCGGTTGATGCTTCATCCGACAATAGAGATGACGTTATGGCCAGTGATGTACAAAAGGCGATGGACTGGGCTATGAAAAACGGCCTTGTCAGTGTCTTCGAAGAGGAAGCCTGGACCCCTAAAAATCTGGTTAACCGTTCACAGGCTGCACAGATCATCATGAACTTTGTTAAAAAGATCGTGATAAGTGCCGGGCAGTAGTGGATGTGAAATCAATACCAACATAAGATGTTATCTTTAATAGGGAAAGTAGTTAAAACGTTACCTTGTAGTTAAGAGCAGTATCTGCCAGTTAGTAAAGGCAGATACTGCTTTTTGACAAGGAAAATGATGAGTTACTTTCACACCTACATAAAGTAAAAATCGGATGGAATCTGGCTTGGGTGTGAATTGCAAAGATGATGAAAGAAAGATGATGAAACAATCTGGAATTTGCTTGCAAAAAATAGAAAATTCTCTTATCATAGTAGTAAAGTGGTATCTGTAGCTTAAAACTTAGGAGTGTATTGCTATGGCTGAGAATTCGAAAACTCCTGGAATACAATCAGGGGAGAAAACATTGTCTGTTCTGGAGTATCTGGTGTTGAAGCAGGCACCGGTGCGGCTTCTTGATATTGCAAAAGATCTAAAAATGACCAATACCACCGCGACACGGTATCTGAATACCTTGATGGACAAAGGATACATACAGCAGAATCCTGCGACATTAAAGTATTCTGCTACATTTAAGATTGTTGCGCTGGCTAACCATGTAAGCAATCACAAGGACCTGAAAATGATTGCAAGGCCATATCTGGAGAGGCTGACCAGGGAGTTTGGGGAATCAACCAACATTGCAGTGGAAGAGAACATGAGCTCCGTTTATATTGATGTGATTCGGGATACGAATTCCTCCTTGATGGCCATCCAGTATGTAGGGAATGCGGCACCAATGCACTGCACAGGAAATGGAAAGCTGCTTTTACTGAATTATAGTGACGAAGAACTGGAGCAATTTATCTTAAAGAAAGGACTTCCTCAGTTTACGGAGAATACCTATGTGACCAAAGAGAGCCTGAAGCAAGAACTGGAGAGGATTCGAAGGCGTGGATATGCCTATGACGAGGAGGAGCGTGAATTGGGGATCCGCTGCCTTGCTTTTCCAGTGTTTGATGCCCAGGGACGGATCATTGCGGGAATGAGTGTGACAGGGCCTAAAGGGCGTATGACAGATGAGAGGCTCAATGAGCGGTTGGATGTATTTCGGGAGATAGCCCTTGAAGTGTCTAAAAAGCTTGGATACCGTGCATTTGAGGAGGCGTGAGGGAAGAAAATGTATAATCGAATAAAAGTAACCCAGATTAATGATCATATCTGGCTGATGGATGACAATAACGAAGGTACAGGATATCTTGTGACAGGGAGAGAGCGGGGGCTTATCATCGATACGATGAATGGCTATGAGAATGTGAAGGAGTTGGCAGAGCGTTTTACCAGTCTGCCTCTTACAGTGGTGAATACTCATGGGCATCCAGATCATATCTATGGGAATGTTTATTTTGAGCAAGCCTATCTCCATCCTGCAGATATTCCCATTGCGGAATCATTTTATGAGAATGAAACGTTTCAGGAACAGATTCATAAGGCTGGATTAAAGCCGGCAGCGTTTCTTCCAGCAGAGGAAGGAATGAGTTTTGACCTGGGTGGATTGGTGCTGGAGGTGTATGAGCTTCCTGGCCATACGCCAGGGGGAATCGTCCTTTTAGATCGTCAGGACCGGATCCTTTTTACTGGCGACAGCATCAATGGGCATACATGGATGCAGCTGCCGGAATCCCTTCCTATGGATGTGTTTTTGAAATCTCTGAAAAAGGTGCAGGAACTTAGAGATGCCTTTGATTACATTTTAACCGGACACAGCCATAGGCTGGTGGAAGCAAGCTTTTGCGATGCCCATATCCGTGCGGTGGAGGAAGTGTGCAATGGGGAAAGGGAAAGGGACGAGCCCTATATTTGGTTTGGCGGTACCTGTATGGCCCATCCCTATAAGGACATGATAAAAATTGTGTATGACCATGTTCAAAAAACGGTTTGATGCCGGGAAAGACAGAAATGATAGGATTCCTCTAAAGTAGACAGGCGAAACAGCCAAAGCTGCTTTGGAGGTTTTTTATGCTGAAAACGGCAAGAGAAGTGGTTCAAAGGCAGACAAATACCAACAAGGCAGCTGATTTCACGTGGAGATGTAATCGCCCATGCCGGAACCTGAGAAATCCGGTGGTGATATGTTTAGTATTTGTCTTTCCAGAGGTAATTCGGTTGCGAATCTAGGATAACTATATTATACTTAAGGAGAACGATATCAATAATGATTAGCAACTGTGTTGGAACCATTCTAAGCATCCCAAAGGGAATGGTGAATCTTGTGTCTGGAAAGAGAAGGGAGGTGAGAGAGGGTGATCGAAGTGCTGTTTGGCGAGAGTGAAGCCGCATCGATGAAGGTGGCAAAGCACAGAACGATCTTGGGAAGAAAGAATGACGGTCCCACTGCATTTATAAGGGGGAGAGAAGACAAGCCAGCACCAAACATCAGAGAAGCTGTGGAATGGGTGCCAGGAAGCCCGGATGAGGTGATTTGCCTGGGATTTATGCTGGATATTGGAGACATTAATAAGGCACCAGACAGTCCTTACAGGAGAGATCTGATTTTTTCCATGTATTCTCAGGAACAGTGGGAGGAGGAAGAGACCGGAGAAGAACTAAACCAGGCCATCGACCTTTATAGCAGGGAATTAAAAAGGCTGGAAGGGTACTTGAAGGCTGGGGAGGATATAAGAATCTGGTACAGTGATGCTCCCTATTCCAGGTGCGGCCTTTCTTTTGTGTGCGGCTGGATGAAAGGGTTTGACAATCCCATCTCTGTGGTGAAGATGCCGGAATACCGCGTCAAGGAAAGAAGCATTACTTTCTATCACAATTGGGGAGAGGTGTCAGCGGAAGAATTTTCCTATTTTCTGCAGTTTGAGAAGCAGCTGTCAAAAGAAGAACGCAGAATGCAAGAGATTCTGTGGGCAGAGTTAAAACAGGAGAATGCTCCCTTGAGGGCTGTTGTAAATGGGCAACTGATGGGTGTGAAGGAAGATTTTTATGACTTCCTTATCTGGCAGAGGCTTACCCGGAAGCCGGTGAAGGAAGGCAGGCTGATCGGGGATATTTTGGGAAAAACTCCTGTCGGTGTAGGAGACTGGTGGTATGCGTCACGAATCGATACCTTTCTTTCAGACGGAAGGATCGATCTGGTGGAAGATTCAAGACGGAAGTATGCAAGGATGATAAAAAGGGCAGAGTTATAGTATAACGAACGCATAATAAAAGTATTATAAAAGCATAATGAAAGCAGAATAAAAGCAGAAAGAGAAAGGAGTTACATATCATGGGATTTCGAAAGGATTTTCTCTGGGGAGGCGCGGTGGCAGCTCATCAGTTGGAGGGCGGCTATGACAAAGGTGGAAAGGGATTAAGCATCATGGATGTCACCACTGCCGGAGATGTGAAAACCAGGCGGAGAGTAACTGAAACCATTGTGGAAGGGGAGAACTATCCCAACCATGAAGCCATTGATTTCTACAGCAGGTACAAGGAGGACATCCGGTTATTCGGTGAGATGGGGTTTAAGTGTTTTCGTACCAGCATCGCCTGGCCCAGGATTTTCCCCAACGGAGATGAGGAAACGCCGAACGAAGAGGGACTTAAGTTCTATGACGACCTGTTTGACGAGTGTCTCAAATATGGAATTGAGCCGGTGATTACCCTAAGTCATTTTGAGATGCCGCTGTATCTGGTGCAGAAGTACGGCGGGTGGCGCAACCGGAAGCTGATCGATTTCTTTGAGCGGTTTGCAGTGGCCTGTTTTAAGCGGTACAAAGATAAGGTAAAATACTGGATGACCTTTAATGAGATCAACAACCAGGCAGATGTGGGAAGTGGAGATACCAGGATGCTTTACTACAACTCTGGAATTCTGTGTAAGGAAGGAGAGAACCCAGAGGAACTGATGTATCAGGCAGCCCACTATGAACTGGTGGCCAGCGCCAGGGCAGTCCTGCGGGGACATGAGATTAATCCGGATTTTAAGATCGGATGTATGATCGCCATGTGCCCGGTTTATCCAGTTTCCTGCCGCCCGGAAGATGTGCTGATGGCACAGAAATCTATGCAGAAACGGTACTACTATACCGATGTCCATGTTAAGGGTGAGTACCCTTCCCATATTTTACGTTATTGGGAGAGAAAAAGCTTTAATATCGATTGGACGGAGGAAGACAAAGAGACCTTGCGGAAGGGATGTGTGGACTACATCGGCTTCAGCTATTATATGTCTTATAGTACTGCCTATCATGAGGATAATCCGGCTTATGACTTCCGGGGCGGGAAAGATTATGTAAAGAATGAGTATGTGAAAGCCAGCGACTGGGGTTGGCAGATTGATCCCATTGGACTCCGGTATTCCTTAAATTGGTTTACTGACCGTTATAACGTTCCGTTGTTCATTGTGGAAAATGGGTTCGGAGCTTATGATAAGCTGGAGGAAGACGGAAGTATCCATGACCCATACCGGGTGGAGTACTTAAAAGCGCATATTGAGGAGATGAAAAAGGCTGTGGAGGAAGATGGAGTTGACTTGATGGGGTATACTCCTTGGGGCTGCATCGATCTGGTCAGTGCCGGCACCGGCGAGATGGACAAGCGTTATGGATTTATCTATGTGGATAAGCACAATGACGGAAGCGGAGACCTGTCCCGGAAGAAGAAGGATTCCTTCTATTGGTACAAAACGGTAATTGCGACCAATGGGGAGAGGTTGGACGGGAAAGAGTAAGGATAAAAAGGCAATATAGAGGGAATGGATTTGATTATAGGCGGTTATTTGCGATGGAGAATGGGCAGACTATTTATACAGCAGTTCATACCCAACGTTTAACTATCAGAGATAACGTCGTCTAGATAATGTCGTCTAGATAATGTAGCCTGGAGAATACAATACCATTCCCTTTTCAGGCGATTCCTTTACGTTTTCTCAAACAATATATTAACGAACTGACATTGGATCATATTACGATTCATACACTAGGGATGATAAAAGGACTGATATATGAAACGAATATTATTAATTGCAACCGGAGGAACCATTGCTTCCAAAAGGGGCGGAAACGGCTTAAAGCCGCTTCTGTCTTCAGAGGAGCTTTTATCGTATGTTCCAGATGTTAGGGAGTTTTGCCAGACAGATACCCTTCAGCTGTTTAACATTGACAGCACCAATATTCAGCCCAGGCATTGGCTTGCCATCGCTCAGGCTGTGGAAACTCATTATCAGGATTATGACGGCTTTGTGGTCTGTCATGGTACGGACACCATGGCGTATTCTGCCGCGGCATTATCCTACCTGATCCAGAATTCACCGAAGCCCATTGTAATCACCGGTTCCCAGAAGCCTATTGACCTGGAAGTCACGGATGCCAGGACCAACCTGTCAGACAGCCTAAGATTTGCTTCCTGTGACAAGGCGTATGGGGTCAACCTGGTTTTTGACGGCAAGGTCATAGCGGGAACCAGGGCGAAGAAGGAGCGGACGAAAAGCTACAATGCATTTTCCAGTATCAATTTCCCATACATTGCGTCTGTCCAGGAGGAACACATTCTGTTCTATCTGGATGACAAAAAGCTTCTGAAAGAACCATTGACATTCTACCATAGCCTGAATTCCAGCGTAGGGCTCCTAAAGCTGATTCCTTCTATGGATGCCTCGGTGTTAGATTATATGGCAGAGCATTACGACGGGGTTATCATTGAATCCTTTGGCGTAGGCGGCCTGCCTAACTACGAGACATGCGGCTATTACGAAGCGGTTAAAAAATGGATTTCCCAGGGCAAGACCGTAGTCATGACCACCCAGGTTACCAATGAAGGCAGCAATATGTCGGTGTATGAAGTGGGACGAACCATAAAATATGAGTTCGGGCTGTTGGAGTCCTATGACATGACCCTGGAAGCGGCGGTGACAAAACTGATGTGGATCCTGGGCCAGACAAAAGAGCGCCAGGAGGTAAAGAGGCTTTTTTACCAGACCATCAACAGGGATATCTTGTGGAAGGCCTAAAAAGGACGGGGGTTGCCGTGTCATGGAGATGACAGACGTATAGGGGCAGTTCTTTGGGGCGGAAAAGAAGCTGTTGTAAAATACCCCCAAACTTTATATAAAGGAGAGGACGGGGTGATACCGATCCATTCTATCTGAGGAAAAGTACAGAATCAGGATCTTTTGTGATAGAAATAGGGATGTCTATGACTGCCATTTCAAGGAAAGATTGGAGTAAATAGACAATAGTGGGGAAAAACCCATAGGTTTTTCCCCACTGTCTGACTCTTGCTAAATCTCTTGAATTTTACAGAAATTATCTTGAAAATTTTATAAAAGTGTTACAAAAATGGGCAAATATCAAATATTTGCTCTTTTTTTGTTTCAATTTGACAAACATAGGATAGCACAACCGAGAAAAATTTGCAATAGTTTTTCGGGGAAAAACCTATGGGTTTTTCCCCACAGACAAACGTAGAAAAACCAAGATCATGAGATTTTAACAGAGGTGAGTACTATATGTGGTGTGTTGTTCATGTGAGAGACGGCGGTGAAGAACATACGGAAGAGTTGGTTGCCGGTCTGCTTCCTGAAAGTATCAACGCGCGGTGTTTCCATCTGACCCGAAGCAGAAGAAAGAAGTATGAAGGGCAGTGGCAGACCGTACAGGAAAATTTGTTTCCAGGGTATGTATTTATTGATACAGACCAGCCGGACAGGGTATACCTAGAACTTAAGAAGACACCGAAACCCAAGCTTTTGTTTAGTGATGACCATTATGTGTCTACATTGGAACAACATGAGTCAGAACTTATGGAACGGCTTTCCGATCGAAAGGGAAGAATCGGCATTTCAAGGGTGCGGATTGGAACAGACGGGAAGATCTATTATCTGTCTGGCCCCCTTACCACCATAGAAAACATGGTGAGACGGGTGAATCTCCACAAGCGGATTGCAGAGATTGAGGCAGAAATTCTGGGGAGGAAGAGAATCCTATACCTAGGAATCGATATC
>JAETTS010000063.1 GCA_021769025.1 Enterocloster bolteae | reverse complement strand
GTGTCACCTGATATACATAATAATTCAGCCAATTGCTGTAAAGGGTATTAGCCATATTTCTCCAGCAGAGCACCGGTTTGGCAAAGGGATCGTCATTCTCGTAGTAATTACAGGGAATCTCCGGATTCAATCCTTTTCCCAGATCCCGGTGGTACTCATTGTTGAGGGTCATCCTGTCATACTCCGGATGGCCCTGGACGAAGATCTGCCTGCCATCACGGCTCATGATCAGAAACAAGCCTGCCTCCCCGGATTCCGCCAGAATCTGAAGTTCCGGGTGCTTCTCCACATCTTCCCGCCGCACCTCGGTATATCGGGAATGGGGAGCCATGATGAAATCGTCCATACTCCTTGTCAGCGGAACCTTGTGGTGAAGCACCTTGTGACTGTATATTCCGCTTAACTTCTTATCCCTCATATACTTTGGAATCCCATAATGGTAGTACAGCCCAGCCTGGGCTCCCCAACAGATATGAAGAGTGGATGTCACATGGGCTTTGGTCCATTCCATAATCCCAGCCAGTTCATCCCAGTAAGTGACTTCTCTGTAGTCCAACATTTCCACCGGCGCACCAGTGATGATCATTCCATCATACTTTTTCCTTCGGATCTCCTCAAAAGTCACATAAAACTTGTTGATATGGCTGGCCGACGTGTTCTTAGACACGTGGCTGGACAGCATCAGAAATGTACAGTCAATCTGCAGTGGCGTATTGGACAGAGCCCGCAAAAGCTGGGTCTCTGTCTCCTCCTTCACCGGCATCAGATTCAAAATCAGAATCTCCAACGGGCGGATGTCCTGGCTCATAGCCCGCTCTTCATCCATGACGAAAATATTTTCTGATTCCAGCACGGCCTTTGCCGGCAGATCTTTTTGTATTTTAATTGGCATGATCGGTTTCCTCCGTAAACCTTCCTTCCTCCAGCAGCTTTATAAAATCTTCTTCCGACAAAATAGGAATTCCCAGTTCCCTGGCTTTTTTGTTTTTCGAGGAAGCAGACTTCACATCATTGTTGATCAGATACGATGTCTTGGCTGAGACACTTCCTGCCGCTTTCCCGCCTTTGGATTCGATCAGCTCCTGAAGCTCCTTCCGATTTGAAAAATGTGTAAGAGAGCCGGTAATAACAAAGGTCATTCCGTCAAAGATCTTCTCCTCCTCTGTCTCTTCTACTTTCTCAATATCCAATTCTGCCAAAAGCCGGGACACCACTCCCCGATTCTTCTCAGATGCAAAATACTGGCACCACGTTTCGGCCAAGACGCTTCCGATCCCGTCAATCTCAATCAATTCTTCCACCTTTGCATTCTCCATAGCCTGAAAATCGTACTTGAAATGGCGGCACAACATCTTGGCATTGGCCAGCCCAATGCCGGCAACGCCTAAGCCGTAGATGACCCTGACCGCTGTCGTGTGGGAAGCCTGCTTCACCGCCCGCATCAGGTTCTCATAGGATTTCTCGCCAAAGCCCTCCATGGAGACGATAGCTTCCTTATGGCGGTCCAGATGAAAGATATCCCCATATTCTTTGATAAAGCCTGCGCCGATAAATTTCTCCAGGGTGGCCTCCGACAACCCTTCAATGTTTAACGCATCCCGGCTTACTAGAAGAGTAAAGCTTTTTATCTTCTTGGCCTGACAGTCGGGGTTGGTGCAGTACAGGGCTTTCACATCGTTGATCTGCTGAATTCTGGTCTCCCCTCCGCAGACTGGACAATGTTCCGGAATATGCTTTACACCGCTTCTTGTAAGATTGTCAGCAATCTGAGGAATAATCATATTGGCTTTATAGACCGTAATCCGATCCCCCTCTCCCAACTCCAGCCCTTCCATGATATTGATATTGTGGACGCTGGCCCGGCTTACCGTGGTTCCTTCTAACTCAACTGGCTGGAACACGGCTACCGGGTTGATCAGCCCTGTCCGCGACGGGCTCCATTCTATATAGGAGCAAGTCGTCTCCTTTATCTCATCCGCCCATTTAAAGGCAATGGAATTGCGTGGGAATTTGGCTGTCCGTCCCAGCGATTCTCCGTAGGCAATATCTTCAAAGGTCAATACCAATCCATCCGACGGGATGTCATAAGTTTCTATGGCATCTGCAAAGGATCTTACGGATTCTGGAAGATTGGCGGCGGTCACCATCTGATGCTCTACCACCTCGAATCCCTGTGATTCCAACCAGGCAAACTGACGGCTTCTGGAATTTTGAAAATCCACTCCATCTGCCTGAACCAGCGCGAAAATCATACAGTTTACATGGCGCTGTGCCGTGATCTGGCTGTTTAGCTGGCGCACCGAACCGGAACACAAATTTCTGGGATTCTTATACTTGGCATCCACGTCTTCGATCTCATCATTCATCTTCTGAAAATCCGAGTAGCGGATGATTGCCTCTCCCCGAAGGATCAGCTGTCCTGTATAAGCGATCTGAAACGGGATATTCTCAAATGTCCTGGCATTGCCTGTGATAACCTCCCCAATCTCCCCATTTCCCCGGGTTACTGCTTTCTTTAGCGTCCCCCCTTCATAGGTTAATACCACCGTAAGGCCATCCAGTTTCCAGGACAGAAGACCTTCCTTCTCTCCCAGCCACTCCTGCAAGGCAGATACGTCCTTGGTCTTGTCCAGAGACAGCATAGGAGCAGGATGAGGCTCTTTGGGCAGCTCACTTAAAATCTCATATCCTACTTTCTGGGTAGGGCTTCCAGCCAGGACTACCCCGGTCTCTTTCTCCAGAGCAACCAGCTCATCATATAATCTGTCATATTCCAGGTTACTCATAATTTCCCGGCTTTCCTGATAATAGGCTTTGGCTGCCTGGGAAAGGGAGGACACCAGCTCCTTCATCTTGGCAATCGTATTCTCTTCCATATCTAACACTCCTTTTTGCGGCCTGATTTCATTTCCGAGGCTGCCTTTTTGCCCCTGGCTTTCTCTCCATGGATTTCTTCTCAGCCAGATTGTTAGCCGATGGCCGACTGGCCTGATTCTGGTTTTTTCTGTTAGGCTGGCTGGTAGAATGCTCCAACATCTCCAGCAATTTGTTGTACTCCTCCCCGGTAACTCTCCGATAGGTTCCTGTCATCAGGTTTCCCAATTGAATATTCATTACACGGACTCGCTTCAGCTCTGTCACATGACAATGCAGTGCCTGGCACATCCGCCTGATTTGGCGGTTTAAGCCCTGGGTCAGCACGATCCGAAATTCCTGCCTTCCTGTGCATTCCACCACGCAAGGCCTGGTCATCGCACCCAATTCCTCCAACCACACTCCGGCACGCATATTCTTTATCAATTCTTTGGTCACCGGTTTGTCGATGACCACCAGATACTCTTTCTCATGGACATTGGACGCGCGCATAATCTTGTTGACCAGGTCCCCCTGGTTGGTCATCAGGATCAGTCCTTCCGAATCTTTGTCCAGTCTTCCAACAGGGTAGACCCTCTCCGGGTATTTTACCAGTTCTACAAGATTCATAGCCCTGTCCTTCTTAGATGTGGTACAGACAACACCTTTTGGCTTGTTGACCGCAAGAAGTACTGGCCTGGGCTTTTCTTTCGGATGCTTTCCATCGCTTATGACGGTTCCATCACAGACAATTCTCTGCCCTGGAATAATTTTCATCCCTTTGGATGCCGCCTTTCCATCTACCAGTACTTTCCCTTCTTCAATGAGGCTGTCCGCCTCACGCCTGGAGCAGATTCCAAGTTCGCTTAAGAATTTATTCAGCCGGATTTCCATATCTTCCTGGGGCTTCGTATCATTTTTTCTTTGATCAGTCATTTTTATTCCATTCGTTCCTTTATTCCATATTGGTGTCCTGTCAGCCTACGCTGCTGCAAATCCAGGAAAGCGGCCTTAATGGATAAACATCGCATCCCCCATGTGGCGGTTTCGTCACGAAATTCCACTTTTGTAATTTACATTTCGATAGAAACGCCTTGCTCCATACCATTATATCGGTTTTTATCCTAGCCATCAATAGGATTTTTGCCACTTGTCTTTATTTTCTGCTCCATAGCTTCCTCCAGGGCGGCGGTGATAATATCCACTTTCTTTTCACCAATGCCCTTCACCTGGAGTAGCACTTCTCTGATTTCCGGAGCCGTCAATCCGCTCGCTGACTCCTTTCCATCTGCATACCCGGACTTATACACCGACTCTGCCCATAAGGTCATTTGGCAGTGATCCATCTTCCGGATGCGGTCGTACTGCTTGCGGTTCAGAATAAAGCCTTTAATCTTTCCCATGCCGCACCTCCTAATCTCTCACTTCAATCGGCGATCCTGCTTCTCCAGAAAGATGCTCTACCGAGTCCATCCTCACAATGATGACATCATGCGGTGTGCCGTACTTATACAGATAATCTACCAACGGCTCCGCCGCCTCCTTCAGTTCATCAACTCTCTTGCTGTAATCAGTTTCTCCCATTCAAAATCACTCCTTTCTCTAAATTCACCCAAATTACCGCTCCTTGCGGATGATGGTATGGTATGGGAGCAGAAAATCTCTGCGAACCTTTCAGATACCAAATATGAGGCTCTTTATAGGGCAAGTCATCAAACGCTCCATCAATTTTATGCAAGTGGCGAAACATTTCAAAATCTTCTCTAAGAAGAAGGGAGCTTCCAACTATTTCTGTACTTCCCATTATAAGCCCGGAGCCGGACTGTATGAGTCCGACTCTGCCTCTTATCCACGTTCCGCTGCCCCGAATTTCCCACAGCTTCGGTCCGCTTTCATCACCATCCAGAATGAGGTTCAGCCACTTTTCTTTTACGATCAGTGCCTTATCCATTCTCTGCCTCCTTCTCATACAGTTCGTGTGTTCCGTCCAGTACCTTTTCAGCATCTTCATTGGCAAAGGTCCAGCCATACGGCTTCAGAACCTCGTAGCAATGCTTCAAAGTTTCGCCGGAGTCCTTCTTGTAATGCCCCTGCCAGTCAACAAGCTCCGTATCTTTCGCCGCATTGTGGAGTGCCACAAGCATTGAGTGCGTATAACTGAGTCCTTTCAGCTTTTTCTCGGCTTCAGCCTTCTCCTCCTCTGTGCAGCTATAATACTCTTTCTCGGTGAAGAAGCCGATCATACTGTTGAATGACAGGTAGGCGCACTTTTCAAGCAGGAACCTCCACGCCTTTTCCCTTATCTCCTCCTCATTCTTCACAGCATCAATCTTCCCGGCAATGATATTGCAGATGAACTCCTTACGGCTGGCATCCGTCTCCTTGATAATCGCCTTAATCTGCTTCTTTTTCTTATCCTTCTCCTTTTTGGCAATCTCCTCCGGAGTCAGTTCCTTTTTCTCATTCTTGTGCTTTCTGATGATGCGGACGGAACGCCAGTACAGAAGATAATACAGCTTGTCATCATCCTTCACAGAAAGTTTCTTCGGAGGCTCTTTATCCAGGTCGAACTCCTTGACGGTATCCCACTTCCCGGAGTACATCTCATTCTCAGCTTCCTTCGGCGCTTTTTCGATGCCAGCTTTCTTCGCCATCTCTGCAATCTTCTTGTACCTCTTATTCCGCAATGCCTCAGCCGCCGCTCTCTGTGCCATCGAGACAATCTCTCTGGAGTCCTTGGCATCCTTCAAAATCTTATTCCTGGTCTTGACATCCTCAACCTTCTCCAGTTCGTACAAGTCTTTCAGCGAGAGCTGGAAGCTGTCATCCTGCTCTTTCTTCTTCAGTTCCTTCTGATCCAGCTTCGCAATATTCAGCCGGTGCCGGATGGTCGTTTTGCTGAAGCCGGTCTTTTCGGCAATGGACTCCTCTGTCTCTCCCAGGTCGAGCATCATCTGAAAACCTTGTGCCTGCTCATAAATCGTTAGGTCATTCCTCTGCATATTTTCTTCGAGCATGATGGATACCTGCTCTTTTTTGCTCATGCCCTCTTTGATGATGCAAGGCAATTCAGCAATTCCTGCCAGCTTCGCCGCAGCGTGTCTCCTATGCCCGATTAAGGCTGTGTACTCTCCAGGGCTTCCTTCCTGGGGAATTACGGTCAAATTCTGCATTACGCCCAACTTCTTTACCGACTCCACCAACTCCGTCAAATCCCCCAGGTCTTTCCTGGGGTTCTCCGGATGCGGATGGATATGCTCTATGCCTATATAAACAATATCGCTCATTCCAATTCCTCCACTTCATAATCAACTACGCCGAGTCCGGCGTGCAACCTTGTATAAGCATCGCCATCGTAAATATCCTGGGCGATTTGCTCTGCTTCCTCCTGGCTTTCAGCTTCAACTTCAATCTGGTCCAGGATAATTCTGACTCCATATTTCATTTTTCGCCCTCCAGATACTCAGCAATGGCTTCTTTGTCGATATGCCTCTCTATCCACTTTTCTTCCAAACCTGTGCATGGCGGCTCAATCGGTTCGCCGCCATAGCATACAATAGTCTTGGGGCAATCATCGCTTATAGTACAGAAATCACACAGTTCCCAGCCATCGCAACTATCTATGAAATTGTTTACTGCTTTTTCCTGCTCCTGATCCACTACACGCACCCCCTAGTTGAACGGCAATTCTTCATCAATTCCGTCCGGAATATTCATAAAACCGTCTCCCGATGTAGAATTATTGCTTCCTGCGTTCTGATAACCGCCTCCATTGCCTTGACTGGCAGCCTTGCTTTCAGCGAACTCCTGTTCCTCTACAACGACATCGGTGGTATACACTTTCTGACCTTCCTTGTTGGTGTAGCTGCCGGTCTGAATACGCCCGGTAACAACAATCTTCATGCCTTTGGTGAGATACTTTTCAGCAAACTCGGCACCTTTCCCAAATACCACGCATCCGATGAAGTCCGCATCCTGGTCTCCATCCCTCTTGAACCGGCGGTCCACCGCCAGGGAGTACCTGGCAACCGCCGTTCCGTTCTCATTCTGTGCATACCTTATCTCCGGGTCTCTCGTCAGCCTTCCCATCAGTATCACTTTGTTCATGTCAATCTCCTTTCATGGCGGCTTAACAGCCGCCTCACAGTTTTCAGTCCTCAGTTTCCAGTTTGCGGTAAAAAGCGGAGCGGAAGCCGACGTCGCTGAACGAGCCCGAGCGAGGGTAGAACAAATTCACGTAGAACACGCCAGCATTGGCGCCATCGTACCAGCAGCCCCCACAAAACGGCAAACGCTCTCCGCTTGTATCAGCATAGAAGTATGCTTCCGGCTCCCCGGGGAACAATCCCAACTCTTTCAGTTCCTGCGTTTGCACGCAATCAAAATTGACATCTCCCCACTTGCATCCGTCATAGTCAGCATCAATTTCTTCGCAAGTGGTGAAGGTAACTTCTCCTTCAGTACAGTCGAGTCTGATCGGCTTTTCTTCGCACATCACCGGCTTCCAGTTCTGGCTATGCTCTGACAAGTCGATGTTCATGGCAGCATCATTATTCTCTGCCGCCTGGAGAACGCCGTCCATGAGCCGGAGTCCTCTGAACCATTCCCAAACATTGCCGCAAAGGTCATGGATGCCAAACACCGTATGATCGTGTGTCCAGGTTTCCGGTCCAGAGCCGGTGAGTGTCTTGCCACGTCCGCTGAAGGTAACACCCTTCTCTGTCGGGTCTGCATGGTAGACTCCGCCGTCCGTATTCCCATGAGGGAAGATGCCGGTATCATGGCAAAGGTTGGCGATATAGCCTCTCTCCATTGCGGTCATAAGATGCCAGCCTTCGCCCTTGCTGAAGCAGGCTTTTTCAGCATCCTCCAGAGTGACGTTCACTGACGGCTCCTGCAATGGAAGACTGTACGCCTTGCCATTGATGATGACATTCGGGTACTTCGAGATATACACTTCATCGTAGGTCTTTCCGCCGATCACGAACATCGGGTGTATCGGCTTGTCCGGGTTCCTGGTGAACTTCACCATGATGGACGGCAATCCTGCCTTATCGAAAATCACAACATTGTCCTCCCGGAAAGCCTCGAACTCCGGCTCCGCCCGGAAATCTCCACACTTCCCATATGCTAGGATGTCAATTTCCGGTCTCTTGCAGTACCCATTTTCATTTGCTCTGCACTTCATTCCACATTTTACTCTCATGCTCTTTTCCTCCTTTACATCGCCGCTTTCATTTGCAGCAAATTCATATACATTTCTTTATAGACATCTCTTTCGGTTTTCATCCGGATGTACTCCGGAGCCGCCTCCAGGTCGATGTTCTCCTCAGTCTGTTTGGAAACAGGAAGTTCGGCTGCCTCCATGCCTTTTTCAGCTTCTTTTGCATCTTCGCTTGATGAAATTGTTGCTTCCTCCGAAGTGCTTTCATCCTCCCAGGTCTCCATCATTCTTCGCCAGGTTTCCAACGCCTTACTTCCTCTGATGTTCGTTGCAATATCCAGGCTTATCAGAATTGCCTTCTCAATTCCCTTCAGCTCCGCCTGGGAGACTTCGTTTATGTAGTTCCCAATCCTTCCCTTGTCAACGGTCTCTATCTGCTCGCACAATGCGATGGAAGGCTGCCTGGCGGAAATAATCTTCACATGGGTAGGCAACGGTTTCTTCTCTCTTGTGGTGAGGAACACCACTTCAACCACGCTGGAATACTCATTCCCGACATCATTACTTACAATGATTGCCGGTCTGCCTCCGCCCTGTTCGCTCCCGGTGTAATCGTATCCTCTCGGATACACATAATAAATCTGACCTCTGTGATACATCTGATCGCCCATAGGCTCCTCCTTAAACTTTATATTCTTTTGGCTGCTTATTTCCTTTGTCCTTGTACCTAGAAAACGGCTTAACCCAAACCTTCTTTCCGGATTTCATCGTCCGGTAAAACCCTCTGACCTGCACTTCATGGTCTGGCTTTGTATAGCTTCGCTTCTCTCCGAACTTGTGAAGATCATCAGCAGAGAACTCCTTCACTACATAGGTTTTCTTCACCAAATTGAGCGGCTTCCTCGGATTTTTTCTCAGCTTTTTAGCCTCATGCCGGGTTCTTCTGACATTCTGCTTTTCATCAATCTGAACAATTTCTTCATAGTGTGCCGCAAACTGCATTAGAGCCAGGTACTTTATGCTTTCCTTTACGTCTGTATGGTCTGCCTCGAAAATAACTTTCAGCAGCTTCTCTTTCTGATGCCTCATTTTGTTCGGGAACCGATGCCCGGATACCGCAGTTGTTACTGGGTCCAGTTCAAACTGCATTGCCGCTACCTCAATATGTTCTGGATACACCGAAATTGTAACGAGTCCATCAGCCCGACTTTCAAATCCGATGTCAATGCCTTCTTCCTGCATTACTATCAACCCGGACTCCATAGGTGCATTAAACCCTTCGTCATCAAGCCATGATTTGTTCTTATACCACCATGAGATTATCTGAGTCATCCGTTCATTCGTTTCGACAATAATTCTGTCAAAATCAGCTTTCTTCATGGCCGCCTCCTAAAACTCAAATCCCATGTTATCTTCGATGTTGCTGATTGCTTCCGGAATGTACTTCCGGTAGATTTCCTCATTGTTACTGAACCAGCACGAAGTATCCAGGCAGTTACAGAACCAGTCCATGTCCTCCTCCGGATTGAGACTTTCCAATTCATCAATTTCATCCTGGAGCCGGTCATATTCGGTTTCGCCTTCCTTGGTGTCATCAGTCTCAGCCTGCTGATCCTTCCTCTCCTGGATAGCATCTTCAACAGCTGCAACCAATTCACACTGCCCTCTCCGGAATATTTCATCAGTAATGGCGTTCAATGTTGGCTTTATGCCATCTGCACTCAATTCTTCTACAATATCTCCCAGGTCATAGCCGACGCCTTCCAAAATCTGAAGGTCCAGGCTTCCACATTCCAGCAGAACCATCAATATATCTTCCATCTTGTTACCTCCTTTGATTTCATCGTGCGGCGAACGATAGCACCTCCGCCGCCGATGTCAATAGAAATACTGAAAAAATTACGTTACTGTATGTAACCGCTCATTGTTTCAGCAAGCATACGGAGGCTTTCCTCGAACGGAGGGAACAAAAGCTGGCTTTGCAGTTCCTCCATAGTCATCCAC
>JAETTS010000062.1 GCA_021769025.1 Enterocloster bolteae | reverse complement strand
ATGGACAGAAGAAGATGTTTGATAAACGGGTTGGAGAAACGCTCCAGAACCGCCGCTCCAAACTGCCGGTTGTCCTCCGTATCGCCGATGGTAGGAATGATCTCTTCAAAAATACACTTTTTAAGCAACGCCGAAACCTTCTGATCCTTTAAGCATTGTCCTACCGTCTCCAGGCCGTAAAGCCGGGCTGCCAGGACCATGGAAGTGTGGGCACCGTTTAAGATTCTTACTTTTCTCTTCTTGTACGGATCCACATTGTCTGTCCATACCACATGGAACCCTGCCTTCTGAAGAGGCAATTCGTCCTCATGATCACCCTGGATGACCCACAGATGGAAGATCTCAGCCGTATCCATCATATTGTCCTGTTCACCGATCCTCTCACACAGAGCCTCATGCTCATCTCTCGGGAATCCAGTCACAATACGGTCTACCAAAGTGGAACAGAAATCATTCTCCCTGGTCAGCCAGGATTTAAACTCTTCCCCCAGTTCCCACAGATCCGCATACTGAAGGCAACATTTCTCCAGTTCTTCTCCGTTGTGGTCGATCAACTCGCAGGACAGGATGATAAATCCCTTCAGCCCCAGCTTAAATCTCTTATACAACAGCTGTGTTAACTTGCCTGGAAAGCTTTTAGCCGGCGCATCTTCCAGCTTGTTGTCCTCCACAAACTGAATCCCTGCCTCGGTGGTATTGGAAACGATGAACCGGGCATCCGGATTCTTTGCCAGCGCCAGATAGGCTTCATTGTCCGTATATGGATTCACACATCTGGAGATGATATCAATGTGGGTATGCTCATCCACCACCTTTCCGTCATCGATCCCTCTTAAAAATAAGTTATACTCACATCCCTGCTTCTCCAGGATCTCGCACATCCCCCGCTCAATCGGCTGCACGATCACCACAGAGCCGTCAAACATCCCCTTGTCCTTTAACTTCTGAAAAAAATAATCTACAAATCCTCTTAAAAATCCGCCCTCACCAAACTGAATTACGGTCTCTTTGCGACTGCTCATTATCCCTCATACCTCCATGATTATGATATTGTAAGTGCTTACATTTCCATTTACCTTAACTATACAACATTTAATCGTACAATGCAAGCACTTTTTGTAAGCGCTTTCACAATCGATATAACGTTTGCTCCCCAAACAACTCTTTCTGCACAAAAAAAGAGCCATACTCCTGCCTATGTACGAATACAATACAAGATTCTGGCTCTTTCTTTATGTGGAAGCCTCCGAAACAATTCTTGCCAAGGATACTCCCACACCACTGGGGCACGCCATTCGTGGCGTACCTAGAGGCTTGTTGCTACAGCTGAATCAAACCCTACGCTTATGCCGCGTGTACGTTTACAGCCTGCATTCCACGGTTGCCTTCTGCAAGGTCGAAGGTCACCTTCTGGCCGTCTTCCAACGTCTTGTAGCCATCTGCTACAATACCAGAGAAATGCACGAAAACCTCTTCTCCGGTCTCATCATTGGTGATGAAACCATAACCCTTTGTTGCGTTGAACCACTTAACTGTACCCTTATTCATTATGGTACCTCCCTATATAAATTTATTTAGGATTCTTATTGAGACAAAAAAACACATATTTTTTAAGTCATCTGAGATCAAATGACTTACAAAAATATGTGAATCAAAAGTCTATTCAGAATATGTGGAAATTATAACATTTCCCTTGATTTCTGTCAAGATAAAAAACTCAAAGAAATTGAAAGAAATGTAAAAATTTTATAAATTTTAAAGGATCTGGCTAACATATCTCTCAAGGATCCAGTACGCGCCGGCTTTCTTCCCTTCGGTAAAGTTCCAAAGCTCCGTCCTCTACCCGAAAGCGGATCCCGAAATACTCCTCCACAATACTGCCTTCTCCTCCACTTTTACCGCCCCCGTCTTCCAAAAACCAGGTTTCATGGAATTCCTCTCTGGCTGTATGAAGCTGTGCTTCCTTAAAATCCCGAACAAGAAGGGCTGCCTCCAGAATCAGGGCTCCACAGCAGAATTTCCGTATCAAAAATCCATTATCATGTTTTTTGCCAAAATGCCTCCAGGGCTTTCGGGCAGGAATCTTGGGAATCATAAGATGAAACATCCTTTCAGAAAATACAGAATTGCTGATTGGTTTGCGCGGCCTTTCGTGGGCATCCATGGTAGACTCATGACCGCACAAACCTTTGAGCATGATTATTGAGGTTATTTGTTGTTTACGTCTGTACTGTTTGTGTCCTTTGTCCCATCCATCATATCATCAATACCGTCTTCCACATCATCGACTAATCCATCGATGACACCTGTGCTGCTCTCCTCTGTGTCTTTGTTATTCCTGTCAGAAGAAGAAGTGCCGCTTTCTTTGGAAGTGCTTGATCCATTGGAAGAGGAATCACCCGATGTGGACTGGGTCGCTGCCTGGGTAGTGGATTGGGTGGCATTGCTGCCGTTTCCGGAATCGTTTGTGCTGCAGGCAGTCAATACAAGTACGGAAATCATCAATAAAAACAGAAAACTACATGCTTTGCTGACTTTTTTCATAATAGCATTCTCCTTTCTTTCATTCTGAACTTAGTATGTGCCAAAGGAGAATGTAGTATGTTGGAAGTAAATCCCATAGTAACTGGCAAATCCTTCCATTTTTTCACGAAACCATAATTTCCTGCTTCCGTTATAATCCCTTCACAGGGAAACAACATCTGCCATCGTATAAAGTCCTGCCGGCTTCCCTGCAAGAAATCTGGCCGCTTCTATGGCGCCCTTCCCAAAAATTGCTCTGGAATACGCCGTATGGCTGATCACCACCACCTCATCCTGCCCGGCGAATATCACATCATGTTCTCCCACGATGGAACCGCCCCGAACCGCCGAGATACCGATCTCCTTGGGATCTCGTTTCTCATGCCTTGTGCTTCTGTCATACTGGTAATGGTATGAATGATCCATAGCATCATTGATAGAATCCGCCAGGGCAAGGGCCGTACCACTAGGGGCATCCAGCTTCCGGTTATGGTGTTTCTCTACGATCTCCATATCAAATCCTGCTGGTGCCAAGGTTCTGGCTGCATCCTGCACCAGTTTCATAAGAAGGTTCACTCCCAGTGACATATTGGCAGAACGAAGAACCGCTGTCTTCTTTGCACATGCCTCCAGCTTCCTGATCTGCTCATCACTAAGCCCCGTGGAGCAGCATACGAGAGGCATCTTTCTTGATTCACAGTAGGAAATCAACGGATCTACCGCTCTGGCGGACGTAAAATCTATGATCACATCCGCCTCTTCTTGGCAGTCCTCAAGGCTTGCGTAAACCGGATATCCATATAGCCGTTCCGTATTCAGGTCAACACCTGCCGCCACCTGAACATCCGTATACTGGGATGCTAACTGGGAGATCACCTGTCCCATAGCCCCGTTGCATCCGTATAAAATCGTTCTCACCATAATCCCTTCCTCTTTCTTCCTGTACTGTACGTTCAAAAATGGCTTTGTTCTGAAACACTGCAAAGCACAGCCTTACAGAATCCCGTACGCTCTCATAGCCGCAGCCAGTGTCTTCTGGTTCTCAGGTTCCATCTCCGTGAGGGGAAGCCTTAACGGGCCTACCTCTTTTCCCATGAGATTCATAGCCGCCTTCACCGGAATCGGGTTTACCTCGCAGAACAGCTGGTTGATCAGGGGGATAGCCTGAAGCTGCATCTCCATACTTCCCTTTACATCTCCGTCAAAGAACTTCTGGCAGATCTCATGGGTCTGTCTGGGAGCCACATTGGACAACACAGAGATCACGCCTTTTCCACCGATGGATAAAAGGGGTACAATCTGGTCGTCATTGCCAGAGTACAGATCAATGCATCCATCTGCCATACTCATCATAGTCGCCATAGAAGACATATTCCCACTGGCCTCTTTCACGCCTACAATGTTGGGAACCTTTTTACACAGGGTTACAATGGTCTCCGGCTTCATAGTCACACCGGTCCTTCCCGGAATATGATACAGAAGAATCGGAATCTTCACAGAGTCAGCCACTGCAGTATAATGGGCAATCAGGCCGTTCTGAGTCGCTTTGTTATAGTACGGAGTCACCAACAGAAGCCCGTCTGCCCCCGCCTTCTCAGCCTCTTGAGACATGTAGATTGCTTCTTTCGTAGAATTGGATCCAGTTCCTGCCACCACGGGAATCCTTCCCTTCACCACCTGGCAGCCATAGCGGATAACCTCCAGATGCTCCTCATGAGACATGGTGGAAGACTCTCCTGTAGTTCCGCAGATCACAATGGAATCGGTTCCTTCTGCAATCTGTTCTTCCAAAATTTCCTCTAATTTGTCAAAATTCACGTCACCGGCACTGGTAAACGGTGTAACCAATGCCACGCCTGCTCCCTCAAAAATAGCCATACGATCATCCTCCTGATAATAAACGAAGTCCGCTCCGCCGGTTTGCCAGGTAAAAAACACCACAGCTGACGGGATATCTTTCCTGTGATATAAAAAGAACCGGCCGGAGCCAGTTCTTAAAGTCTAACATTCTTCCCCTTCTTTGTCAACTTCAATATATTCAATCCTGGAAATAACATCGACATAAGGCTTCAAACCTTCTGGAAGCACGTTGCCTGTCATCACAAGGCCTGTATCATCCCGCCTTGCATCCAGAAGCTTTATGAATTCCTCCGCCTTTATAATATTCTGGTCAATGATTCCAAGAACCTCATCCAGGATCAACAGGTCACATTCCCCGGTTGCAACCACCTTCTTTGCAAAGTTAAAGCCGTTTCGGATATTCATCAGTTCTTCTGCTTTCTCTTCTTCAGACAGATCGGCAAACACCGTATCAGACTTCTCAAAGCGAAACATCTTCAGGTTCGGTTCCAGATTCCGCAAAATCTCCAGACCTTCCTGGTTGGCACTTCCTTTCAGAAACTGGATCAGAATCACCTTTTTCTGTTTGGTCAAGGCAACAATCCCTTTTCCCACCGCCAATGTGGTCTTCCCTTTTCCCGTTCCGCATATCACTTCCACGCTTCCATGTTTCATTCATTTGCACCTCGTCTTGTACTATCTGTTTATCCTACCATAATTTTCATGTTTTTGCAACATTTGTCATTCCCCACACTCCAGTTTGCTGACAGATACTTCGTAGGCAACTCGTTTCTCGCACTCTGAATCACTGATTTTCTTCGTATACTCCCTGCTCTGAACCCTGCCCCAGATACAAACTCTGGAGCCCACTTCAAATCCTGCAGCATATCTGGCATTTCTCCCCCAGGCAATACACGGTATGTAATCGGACTTTCCGTATGGACGGTTTACCGCCAGAAGGATGTCCGCAATTTCTCTGCCCAAAGGCGTCTTGCGGTAAATCGGCACTTTGCAAATATATCCATCTAAAAAGATCTGGTTGGTCTTTGTATAATCCGTAAATTCTTCCATGAAATTGATCTCCCTGACAAACACGGAAAGCACCAGACGATTCCGGACTCCCTCGTGACGGTTATAAGAACGGAATTGGCCGATGGCTTCTACGGTACAGCCTATGTAATCCTCAGACACATTCAACAGACGCTCTGAAATCATAAGAGGTATAATGTCCGCCTGATCACTTAACCGGTTAACTTCCAAATCCACTACATAAAATCCTTCTCCAAATACTTCATGGCTGAATGTAAATCCTGAAACAATCTTTCCGATAACACTGACTTTGTTGTTTTCAATGGCTTTTTCTGACATAGTATTTCTCCTCTTCAATCCCTTATTTGTTTTAGCCTGGTAGCTACTAATAAGTCTATGAAAAAATTCCCCGGGGGATGACAAAAAACGTTCGTAAAAAATCGACACGATTCGCACGGGCCTTTTACGAAACTAAACGCCAGCACAGGTAAAAAAGAACAAGTTTTTTCATTTGTTTCAAACATTTTGTCTGTTAGGGGAATTTCTGTCTGTAATTTATTGAGCTTTCAGAACAGCTTGAATTATAGAATCGATATTATTTGTTATTCTAACACAGAATGACCGGATTGTGAAGAGGTAGGACGAAAAAATAGCGCAAATATGCCAAAAGGGGCTGTCGTCAACCAGCTGCTTCATACAAAATCTGGCATGGAAGCCCTTTAAGCTTCATCCTTATTTCGTATAGACGCTGCATGTTGCGACAGCCCTGTCTATTTTGTCTCTGTGGCTTGTCAAACCAAGCCGTCAATCCTTTTTAAAAGATGCCCGTTTTCTCAAGGTAGGATCCAGAATCCGCTTCCGAATCCTTAGATTCGCCGGAGTGACTTCCAAAAGTTCGTCGGTATCAATAAAGTCCAGGCACTGCTCCAGGCTCATCTCCTTAGGCGGGGTTAATTTCAGCGCCTCATCTGCACTGGAGGATCTGGTATTGGTCAGCTTTTTAGTCTTGCACACATTGATCTCAATATCCTCCGCCTTGGGATTCTGCCCCACAACCATACCGGAATACACCTTCACCCCCGGCCCGATAAACAGGATACCCCGTTCCTGAGCGCCGAAAAGCCCGTAGGTAATGGATTCCCCGCTTTCGTAGGCAATCAGGGAGCCTGTCTTTCTGTAGCTTAGATCCCCTTTATACGGCGCATACCCCTCGAAGGTGGTGTTCATGATTCCGTTTCCCTTGGTGTCAGTCATGAACTCTCCACGGTATCCGATCAGCCCTCTGGAAGGAATCAGAAACTCCAGCCTGGTATAGCCGCCATTGGCCGGGCTCATGCCCTGAAGCTCCCCTTTCCTGGTTGTCAGTTTTTGGATAACCGACCCGGAAAACTCCTCCGGAACATCAATGTAAGCCAGTTCCATAGGTTCTAATTTCTGGTTCCGCTCATTGTACTTATAAAGAACCTCTGCCTTGCTGACCGAGAACTCATACCCTTCTCTGCGCATATTCTCAATGAGCACGGACAGATGCAACTCACCCCTTCCGGACACTTTAAAACAATCCGGAGAATCGGTCTCTTCCACCCGCAGGCTTACATCCGTATTCAGTTCCCGAAACAACCGTTCCCGGATGTGTCTGGAGGTCACATACTTTCCCTCCTGTCCTGCTAACGGACTGTCATTTACCATAAAATTCATGGCAATGGTAGGTTCTGAAATCTTCTGGAACGGTATCGCCTCCGGTCTGTCCACCGAACACAGCGTGTCCCCGATATGCAGGTCTGTGATTCCAGATATGGCCACAATGGCACCTACACTGGCCTCCTGCACCTCCACCTTGTTCAGGCCGTCGAATTCATACAGTTTGCTGATCTTTACCTTCCGCAGTTTTCCCGGATCATGATGGTTCACCAGAGCACACTCCTGATTGACCCGAATCTTGCCGTTGTCCACCTTGCCTACGCCGATCCGGCCTACATACTCATTGTAGTCAATGGTGCTGATTAGTACCTGGGTTCCTGCCTCCGGGTCTCCCTCCGGTGCCGGGATATGCTGGATGATGGTCTCAAACAGCGGGCTCATATCCATATTGGGATCTTCCAGGTTCCGCTTCGCATACCCTTCCCTTGCAGAGGCAAACAGAAACGGACAGTCTAGCTGCTCATCCGAAGCATCCAGATCCATGAGAAGCTCCAGAATCTCATCGATCACCTCGTTCGGCCTTGCCTCCGGACGGTCAATCTTGTTGATCAAAACCACCACCGACAGATCCAGTTCCAGGGCTTTGCGCAGCACAAACTTAGTCTGAGGCATAGCTCCCTCATAGGCATCCACAACCAAGATCACCCCATTCACCATCTTAAGAACCCGCTCAACCTCTCCGCCAAAATCCGCGTGGCCAGGGGTGTCAATAATATTGATCTTGGTATCTTTATAAAACACAGCCGTATTTTTAGACAATATGGTAATGCCCCGCTCTCTCTCAATATCGTTAGAGTCCATGACACGTTCCATCACCTGCTGATTCTCCCGAAACACGCCGCTCTGCTTTAAAAGCTCATCCACCAGGGTTGTCTTCCCATGATCCACATGGGCGATAATCGCTACATTTCTCACATCTTCTCGTTTTATCTTCATAACAGTCTTCTTTCCTTATACTAAACTTATACTTATTTATCCGATATCCAAGAATATCACTATCTTTTAAAGATTGCAAGAAAAAACTTTAAAACACAATCACCTCTTCCTTCACCACCCCATAATATACGGGATCTCCCTCCTGGATAACCGCCCTTCCGTTGGTTCCTTCTGTGATCTCCGCTTTCAGCCGGTCTGCCTCCCCAAAGGGCGCCATAACTTTCAGTTTCACCTTATCCGTGTATTCTGTATTCAACACAGCTATCTGCCTTTGAGCCAGAATATACTGAATCTTTCCGATCCCCGTATAATCCGTATCAATCTCCAGACTTCTTCCCAGGCATTTTTCCACCACCTGGCTGTTTTTAAGCCCTTCCTGTGCTGCCCCTGAATACGCCCTCACCAGGCCTCCTGTCCCCAGAAGGGTCCCGCCAAAATACCGGGTCACCACCACGCACCCATTGTGAATCTCTTCCCCCAGAAGAACATCCAGCATAGGCCGCCCTGCTGTCTGGCTGGGTTCCCCGTCGTCACTGCACCTTGTAACCTGGTTCCGGTCTCCGATACAATAGGCAAAGCAGTGATGCCTTGCATCCCAGTACCGCTTCCTCACACCCTCGATAAACTCCAGGGCTTCCTCCTCTGACTCCACCGGCTTCGTATCGGCGATAAAACGGGATTTCTTCTCCACAATCTCTCCCGTGCCACCTTCCCACAAAATCTTATATCGATCAACCATCTTCCCTCTCCTATTATCCTTCTTAATCTTTTCAATCAGAATAGCCCCATTCTCTCCGGTTATAATAATATAAAAATCCCCGGGACGCAAGGGTGTCTAAAAGCCATCTATTGAATTGTTGGAGAATCTTTGCTATAATGTACCAGTGAAGGAGGATTCCTAATGAATTACGGAAAAAATGCCTTAGAAAAAAAGCTTAAAAACACCTCGTCTAAAACTCGTAAATACACCAGCATGATCTTCTTTGGCTTCTTCAAAACCATGCTTCTGCTGGCTGTCGTCTGCGCAGCTGCGGGAATCAGCGCCGGAATCGGCATGATGAAAGGAATCATTGACAGTGCACCTGAGATCAACATAGAGACCATTGTTCCTCAAGGATTTGCCACAACCGTATATGACAGCGCAGGCAATTTGACCGATACCCTGGTGACTGCCGGTTCCAATCGTGACCCGGTTACGTATGAAGAGCTTCCCCAGGATTTGATCGATGCATTTGTCGCCATTGAAGATGCCCGTTTCTGGACTCACAATGGAATTGACTTACGTTCTATTCTCCGGGCTGCCAAGGGAATCTTGACCGGGGATTCCTCGGCAGGAGGCGGAAGCACCCTTACCCAACAGCTGATCAAGAACAATGTATTTTCCGGAGGCGGAGAGAAAAGCTTCGGCGAAAAGCTGGAACGAAAGCTCCAGGAGCAGTATTTGGCTGTCCAGTTAAGCAAGACCATGGATAAAGAACTGGTCCTCACCAATTATCTGAACACCATCAATTTAGGCAACAACACCCTGGGAGTCAAGGTTGCGGCAAGACGGTATTTTGATAAGGAAGTTTCGGATCTAACCTTATCTGAATGTGCGGTTATCGCCGGGATCACCCAAAGCCCCACCCGTTTAAATCCCATATCCGGAAGAGAGCGGAATGCGGAGAAGCGGGAGATCATCCTGCAGTACATGTTTGATCAGGGTTACATCACCAAAGAGGAACAGGAAGAAGCCCTGGCAGACGACGTATACGACCGGATTCAGAATGTAGATTCCACATCCAAGGAGGCTTCCACCCCATACAGCTATTTTACCGATGAACTGACCAGCCAGGTAAAAGATGCCCTGATGGACAAATTGGGTTACTCTGATACCCAGGCCCATAATCTTTTGTACAGCGGCGGCCTGCAGATCATCACCACTCAGGATCCTGTGCTTCAGGCTATTGTAGATGAGGAAGTCAACAATCCGGAGAACTACAATATTGTCCGGTATTCCA
>JAETTS010000061.1 GCA_021769025.1 Enterocloster bolteae | reverse complement strand
CCCTGGAGAAAACAATACCATTCCCTCTCCGGGCGGCCCCTCCACGATTCCCCACAAATACCATCCTCTTATCGAAAAGTCCATGCAGCCTTTAACGCTGCCCCCCTCTCTCAATCACATTTCCACCAAATACCCATAATCCCTGCAGACAGCCTCCATCAATTTCTCAAGACCATCCTCAAGCCTGCTGTCTTTCCCTTTTTCCCAGACAAATTCTTCTCCCAGATACCTTACCTTACAAATCACCTGTTCTCTATCCAGCACCGCAAATCCCTGGTTTTTACTCTCCGCCATATCTCTTTCATTGGCAAACAGTGTAAATTTGTCTAAATACGGGGCGCTTGCGTAAGGACAGAAGCTTTTACAGTTTCCGCATTCATTGCACATATAATCTACGTGAATCACCTGTGGCTGGGACAACTCTGGCACCTGTATTGCAATGTTAGCCCGGTTAGGGCATACATCCACGCAGTTTTCGCATATGGATGAGCATCCCAGACACCGGTTTGCTTCTGGCTGCTGCCCGGGCTCTGCCAGTATCCCTTTCTTCTCATAAATAGTCTTTGCTTCTATCTCCTGGCTTCTGTCTGTGGACACAGGGCTTTCTGTGATGGCTTCTGCCGCCTTCATCGCCTGGGCCATTCCTTTTACTACCAGGGAGGGGCCGTACAGGCCGTCGCCGATGACGTACACGCCTTTTTTATTGGTCTCCAGGGTCTGGCTTACCAGGGGCCGTCCTTTCTCGTCTACATGGATTCCGTTGGCTTTATAGTAATCTGTGGGCACGTTTTCTCCCACAGCGGCAATCACTGTGTCTGCAGGCACGTTTTCTGTCTCTCCTGTGGGCTGGACGCTGGCTCTTCCGGAAGCGTCGAACGCGCCCAATGCCATCTTATCGCAGACCAGAATGCCGTCTTCCATTCTGGCTGGTGCCAAAAGTTCTTTGAATTCTACTCCGTCTTCTACTGCCAGCTGTAGTTCGTGTTCGTCGGCTGGCATATATCGTTTTGTCCTGCGGTACACCAGATAGACGTGTTCTACTCCTTTGCATCGTTTTGCTGCTCTGGCGGTATCCATGGCGGTGTTGCCGCCTCCGATGACGGCTACGTTTTTTCCTAGGTTGATCTGTCCTTCTGTCTGGTTGAAGTCTTCCAGGAATTCCAGGGCGTTGTATGTCTGTCTGCCTTCTAGTTCCAGCTGGCTTCTCTTGTATGCGCCTACTGCCAGCACTACATTTCCGTACATGGACCGCAGGGTTTCTATTTCTGGGGCTTCTTCGCCGCACCGGATGGTTACGCCAAGCTGTTTTAGGAGGGATATGTCTTTTTCAATTGCGGAATCGTCAATTCGGAAGTCTGGGATCACGGTGCTTACGATGCCGCCTAGTTTTTCTTTTTTCTCGTAAAGGGTTACTTCTGTTCCTGTTTTTGCCAGATAGTATGCTGCTGCCATACCGGAGGGGCCGCCGCCTACGATGGCGGCTTTTTTTCCATTTGCTTTTTCTGGTTTTATGGTCTTTATAACTTGATCATAGGCTTTTTCTGCGCACTGAAGTTTGGTGTCGCGGATCTGTACTGGTGTCTCGTAGTAGTTCCGGGTACAGTGGCTCTGGCAGCTGTGGGCGCAGATGGTTCCGGTTATGAAGGGCAGTGGATTTTTGTTGAGGATGACCTGGAGGGCTTCTTGGAAGCGGCCTTCTCCTGCCAGCTTCATATAGGTGGTTATCTCTTGATGGATGGGGCATGTGTTTTCGCAGGGTGCTGTAAAGCATCCTACCAGAGGCACTTTTTCTGTGGATTTTCTGGATACTGGCAGCTTGGCTGGCTTTACGTGGTGTTTGTCTGTGACGGCTTCTTCTGCTGTCTGGCGTAATGCCTGGACATGGATGCCGGTGAATGGGGCAAAGCCCATGTTGTCTACTAGTTCTGCCATCTGTTTTAGTCTCTGGTATCCGCCTGGCTTCAGGATGGTGGTGGCTACTGTCACAGGCCATACGCCGGCTCCCACGATTTTGGTGATGTTAAATGCGTCTGCGCCGCCGGAGTAGGCGATCCGGAGTTTCCCGTCAAAGTCCTGGGATAGTTTGGCTGCCAGGGCGATGGATAAGGGGTACAGGGATTTTCCGGACATATACATCTCTTGGCTGGGCAGCTCGTTGGCTTTTACGTCTACTGGGAAGGTGTTGGTGATTTTTACGCCGAATTCTAGTCCCAGCTGGCTGGATTTTTTCATCAGGCGTTTCAGCATGGGAACTGCATCGGTGTACTGAAGGTCGTCGTCGAAATGGAATCTGCCGAATGCCACGTAATCGTAGCCCATCTGGTCCATGGTCTGTCTGGCGAATTCATACCCTAAAAGGGTGGGGTTGCATTTGATAAATGTGTGCATGTTCTTTTCTGTTAACAGGTAATTGGCAATGCTCTCGATCTCCTGGGGCGGACAGCCGTGGAGGGTGGAGATGGTTACGCTGTTGCAGATCTGTGGGGAGATGGCTTTTATGTCTTGTTCTGTCATATGTTTGAATTTTTTTGCGTGAGCCAGAAGGGTTTCTCTGCATTCTTGGAACGCAGGAGTTTGTTCTGCGTTTTTCATGTTTTGGATAAAGTGGTCGATTTTTTCTGACTGGATGCCTTTTAAGTCGTATCCTACGCTGATATTGAACTGGAAGCCGTCTGTTTTTCCCAGGCCGTATTCTTTTGCCATAAATGCCAGCAGAAACCATGCTTTTATGTATTCGTCCTGGGCCTGCGGCACGTATAGTTCTGTGGACCATTCGCAGTTGTAGCATTCGTCGTCTGCCTTGATGCATGGTTTATTGACGCAGGCTGACAGTTCTGCTCCATCCATGATCTGCACGGTTTTCAGCTCAAAGAAGCGGCTTCCGGCATAGTAGGATGCTGCTATGTTCTGGGCCAGCTGGCTGTTGGGGCCTGCTGCCGGGCCGATGGGGGTCTCTAAGCTGCGGCCGAATATGGTCTGGCTTTTTTTGGGATCTGCTATGTAGGGGCGGCGTACTCCGAATATGGATCCTTTCTGGTCGTGTTCTGTCTGAACCCAGTTTAACAGCTGTTGAAAGCTCATACATGTCATAATATCGCTCATGGTGATGTTTCCTCCTATCTTTTTATCCATTTATGCTTTTCCACAGTTTTGTGGATTCTTCTCTGCATTTTGCCATGACTTCTTTTGTGTCTGCTACTTTTATTTCTCTGTCTTTCATGAGAATCCGGCCGTTGCCAATGGTGGTGACGATGTCTCGTCCTGTCATGCCGAAGAGTATATGGCTGTTTATGTTGGTCTCATCAAGGGGTGTGGGGGGATCGTAGTCTGCCACGATCACGTCTGCTGCTGCTCCTTTTTTGAGGATGCCTAAGGGTGTTTTAAAGTACCGGTTGGCGATGGCTGCATTGTTCTTGAACAGCATTTCTGGCACTTCTGCCCAGGCTGCATTGGCATCGCACAGATGGTGTTTGTGAAGGATATTGGCTGCTTTGTAGGATTCTGTCATGTCATGGGTGTATCCGTCGGTTCCCAGTCCGGTGAGGATGCCCCGGTGTACCAGCTCCATGGTGGGCGGGCATCCGCAGGCATTGCCCATGTTGGATTCTGGGTTGTGGACTACCATGGTATCGGTGTCTTTGATCAAATCCATCTCGTGTTTGTTGATGTAGATGCAGTGGCCGAGGAGGGTTTTTTCTCCTAGGATGTTGTGGTCCATCAGCCGGTCGGTGATCCGTTTGCCGTAGTGTTTCAGGCAGTGGTGCAGGTCTTCGATTCCTTCGGCCACATGGATATGGTATCCGGCTTGTTCTGGTTTGCTGGCAACGGCCAGGTCCATGGTGGCATCGGATATGGTAAATTGGGCATGCATGCCCATCATGCCGGCCAGCATATCTGTGTTGTCTTTCAGGGCGTAACGGATGAATTCTGCGTTTTCCATCACGGCTTCTCTGGCTTTGTCCATGCCGTCGCGGTCGGAAATTTCGTAGCACAGGCAGGCGCGGATCCCCAGTTCTTTTGCTGTGTCGGCGATGGTGAACAGGCTGCCTTTGATCTGTCCGAAGCTTGCGTGGTGGTCGAAAATGGTGGTGACTCCGTTGCGGATGCAGGAGATCATGGTTTCCATAGCGCTGTATTTGGTCTGTTCCAGGGTCAAGCGGCGGTCTATGGTCCACCACTGTCCGTCTAGTATGTCGAGAAAGCCTTTGGGGTTGTAGCCTTTGATGCTTAGGCCTCTTGCCATTGCGCTGTAGATATGTTCGTGGGTGTTGATAAATGCGGGCATGATGATGCCGCCTTTTGCATCGATATATTCTCCGTCTGGATAGGTTTCTCTGATGGAGCTGGAGGGGCCTACGGCGGCGATTTTGGTACCGTCTATGGCTACTGCTCCGTTTTCGATATAGGGATGTGTGTGGTCTCTTGTAATGATTCTGCCGTTTCCTATTATTAACATTTTACTTTACCTTGTTTTTCCTTTCAATGTTTATGATTTGTTTTTGTCTGTTTTTGGCAGTACGAGATTGAGCATGATTGCTGTTATGGTGGCGAGAACTACCGGGGATTTGCCGAATATGGTGGTTACCCATGCCGGGAAGCTTGCCAGGGCTGCATTGGCCTGGGTGATTCCCATTCCCAGTGCAATGGATAGTCCTACAATGGTGGTATTCCGGTAATCCATTGGTGCTGCTGTGATTAGTTTTACGCCTGTCATGGCAATGGTGGCGAATACGGATACGGTGGCTCCTCCCAGCACGCAGTTGGGGAGGGTAAGGAGCAGGGAGGAAAATTTGGGTATCAGCCCTGCGATCAGAAGGATTCCGGCTGCCAGGCCGAATACGCGTTTTGCCACGACTTTGGTGGAGGAAACGATTCCTACGTTCTGGCTGAATGTGGCTGTGGGAAGGCCGCCGAACAGTGCGCTTATTATGTTGCAGCATCCGTAGGCCACGATTCCGCCGTTAAGTTCTTCGTCTGTGGGCATCCGGTCCATGCCGCCTGTGGTGGTGGCTGTAAAGTCGCCGATGGCCTGTATGGAGTTTATGGCAAACAGGATTCCGATGGCTATGCAGGCGGAGGGTTCAAATATGATGCCAAAGTGAAGGGGAATGGGAAGCTGGAAGAGGGAGGCTTCGGAAATGGCGGAGAAGCTTACCATGCCGAAGCACAGGGATACCAGATACCCTGCGATGATTCCTATTAGTATGGAGGATAGTTTCCAGATTCCTTTTCCGTAATGGTTTAATGTGGTCACGATTATCAGGGTGATAATTGCCACCACCCAGTTCTGCCAGGAACCGTATTGCTGGCTTCCGACTCCGCCGGCCATATAGTTGATGGCTGTGGGATACAGGGACAGGCCGATGGCGAATACTACGGTGCCGGTGATCAGGGGTGGGAAGAATCTGCGGATCTGTTTTATAAAGATTCCTACCAGTATGGCAATGGCTCCGCCGACTATCTGTGCTCCTAATATGGTTCCTACGCCGAAGTCGCCGGCAATGGCCTGCATGGTGGGCACATAGGCGAAGCTGATTCCCATGATGACGGGAAGCCCGGAGCCGATTCTGATTTTTCTTGTTTTCAGGGGGTATAGCTGTACCAATGTGGTTAGTGCTGACAGGACCAGTGCTGCCTGTATCAAGATGACGGAGTCTTCGCTGGACAGCCCTCCTACTCCGGCCACGATGATTGCCGGGGTTACGCAGCCTACGATCATTGCCACCACATGCTGTAGTGCCAGTGGGAAGGACTGGCCCAGTGACGGCTTTCCTTCTAAATCAAACAGCAGGGGTGATGTTCTTCCTTTTGCTCCTGAATCCATGTTATGTACCCTCTCTTTTCTTTCTTTTTTCTGCAGCTGTCTCTGTATGGATTGGCATGAACTGGCTGCGTCTTTCTTTTTTGTTTTTCTTGTTTTTTCTGGTGACTGCCTCTCTATGTCTCTTTTTATGTTTTTGTCTCTTCTATGATTGTCTCTTTTCATGTCTTGTATGAAGTCGGTTTGGAATGAATCAGAGATCTTCTTTTTTATATGGCCTGGGATTCAGGGAGACAGGACAAATGGCCGGGAGATTCTGATTCGAAAGCACGGTCTGTATGGCTTCTTATCCTATGGGAATGCTCTGGTTCTGCTTTTTTTAGGAAAGAGGTGCTCTTATAGATTTTGACAGTGCTTTTTTATTTGCTTGGTTGCACTTCTCATGCAATTTCCACAAATTGATTCCTGTTATCCTTATATTATCACGCTTTTTGCAATAACGCAAGAGGAGATGATAATTTTTTATCATAATAATAAATTTTTTCTATTTTCCTATTGCATTTTGAAAATCATTTGTTATAATGAGGTTAGGGAGACATGGAACTACTTTTATATGTACAATTTTTAAGGAGGATGGATCATGAGTAACGCAACGGGGGCTCTTATTAAATGGACCCTTAACAACATGCCTAAGGGTGATGATAAGCAGCTTCGGAATATGTCCCTTGAGGAGATGGGTAAGGCGAGTAATTTTCACAGGAGTTTTCCGCAGTATGCGGTGACACCATTGACACGGCTTTCGGGTCTGGCGGAGTTTTTAGGGCTGAAACGTCTTTATGTTAAGGATGAGTCTTATCGGTTCGGCCTGAATGCGTTTAAGGTTCTGGGTGGTTCTTATGCTATTGCCAGACAGATTGCTAAGGAGCTGGGCAGGGATGTGAGCCAGGTGCCTTACAGTGTTCTTACTTCTAAGGAGTTACGGGATGCGTTTGGCCAGGCTACTTTTTTTACTGCCACAGACGGGAATCATGGACGGGGTGTGGCGTGGGCTGCCAACAAGCTGGGACAGAAGTGTGTGGTGCGGATGCCTAAGGGTACCACCCAGACGCGGCTGGAGAATATTGCCAGGGAGAATGCTGTGGTTACCATTGAGGACATGAATTATGATGACTGTGTTCGTTTGGCTGCCAGGGAGGCTGGGGAAACGAAACGGGGTATCATGGTGCAGGATACGGCATGGGAAGGGTATGAGGAGATTCCTACCTGGATCATGCAGGGGTATGGAACGCTTGCCCTGGAGGCGGATAAGCAGCTGGAGGAGGACAACTGCCGTCCTACCCATATTTTTATTCAGGCTGGCGTTGGTTCTCTTGCCGGGGCGGTAATCGGTTATTTTGCCAATCGTTTTAAGGAGAATCCTCCGGTTATGGTTGTTGTGGAGGCTAATGCGGCTGATTGTCTTTATCGTTCTGCTTTGCAGGGGGATGGGAGCCGTGTGAATGTGACTGGCGATATGCTTACCATCATGGCCGGGCTGGCCTGTGGGGAGCCGAACACGGTTTCCTGGGATATTTTAAGGAATCATGCGGATGCATTTGTTTCTTGTCCGGACTGGGTAAGTGCCAATGGTACGCGTATCTATGGGGCGCCTATAGGGAAGGATGAACGGGTGATTTCCGGGGAGTCTGGTTCGGTTACTCTTGGGCTGGTTCATGCAATTATGACCAATCCTCTGTATAGGGATCTGAAAGAGGCAGTGAAGCTGGATGAAAATTCTCAGGTTCTCCTGGTGTCTTCGGAAGGGGATACGGATCCTGACCGTTACCGTGAGATTGCCTGGGAAGGGCTGTGTGGATCGGAGAGGAAACCGTTTGAAGGCCTGTAAGGGGCCTGGGAACGGAAGGGGATTCTAAGAAGTTCTTGGATGCCTGATGGCGGGCATGGGGATTTATTGGGAATGTCTTGGTGCTGCCGTGACGGCGGAACGTAGTTTTACAGTGTGAACGTGAAGTGAGAATACATATTTATGAAGGAGAGTGTTGTTATGTTGGATTTTGAGAGAATTAAGGAAGCGGCACAGGGTTACAGCAAGGATATGAATGCCTTTTTACGGGCTATTGTGAGGAATCCGGGGGAGAGCTGTGATGAGAAGGCTCATATTGAGACGATTGCGGCTGAGATGAGGAAGGTTGGGTTTGATCAGGTTCTGATTGACCCTCAGGGCAATGTCATCGGTTATATGGGTGATGGCGAGAGGATTATTGCCTATGATGCGCATATTGATACGGTTGGAATCGGGAATCTGGAGAACTGGGATTTTGACCCGTATGAGGGGTATGAGAATGAGACGGAGATTGGCGGCCGGGGTGTTTCGGATCAGTGCGGCGGAATTGTCTCTTCTGTGTATGGTGCCAGGATTATGAAGGATCTGGGACTGATTCCGGAGGGATGTAAGATTATGGTCGTGGGAACGGTCCAGGAGGAGGACTGTGACGGTCTTTGCTGGCAGTATATTATCAATGAGGATAAGGTTCGTCCGGAGTTTGTGGTTTCTACGGAGCCTACGGACGGCGGTATCTACCGGGGACAGAGAGGGCGTATGGAGATCCGTGTGGATGTGAAGGGAATCTCCTGCCATGGTTCTGCTCCTGAGAGAGGGGATAATGCGATCTATAAGATGGCGGATATTCTTCAGGACATCCGGGCGCTGAATGAGAATGATGCGGAGGATGGCACGGAGATTAAGGGGCTGGTGAAGATGCTGGATCCTAAGTACAACAAGGACTGGGAGGAGGCCCGGTTCCTTGGGAGGGGAACGGTTACGGTTTCTCAGATTTTCTATACTTCTCCAAGCCGGTGTGCGGTTGCTGATTCTTGTGCGGTTTCTCTGGATCGGCGTATGACGTTTGGGGAGACCTGGGAAAGCTGTCTGGATGAGATCCGCCAGCTTCCAAGTGTGAAGAGGTATGGGGATGATGTGAAGGTTTCTATGTATCATTATGACCGGCCTTCTTATACGGGATGTGTGTATGAGATTGAGTGTTATTTCCCGACTTGGGCGATTCCTAAGGATCATAAGGTGACGAAAGCGCTGGAGGCTGCTTATACGGGGCTTTATGGCGGGAAGAGGATCGGTGCCCAGGAGACGCTGGAAATGAGGCAGGCTCGCCCGTTGACGGATAAGTGGACGTTCTCTACCAATGGGGTTAGTATTATGGGGAGAAATGGAATTCCTTGTATCGGGTTTGGACCTGGAGCGGAGGCTCAGGCTCATGCGCCTAATGAGAAGACTTGGAAGCAGGATCTGGTTACCTGTGCGGCGGTGTATGCGGCTTTGCCGGGGGAGTATTTTAAGTAGGGGGTGTGGCGGAAGGGCCGCCCTGGGAGGGGCAGTATCTTTTCCTCCCGGGCACGCTCGCGCTACGTGAAGAGCGTAGCGGTACATAAGGCGCTAAAAGACAGCGCCTAAGTACCGACGGTCTTCAAGTACCCTGGAGGAAAAGATACTGCCCCTCCCAGGGCTACGTTTTCGCTGGAGGTAAGTGGTATTGTTGTATCAGCTGTGTTTTCTCTGGAGGTAGGTGATATAGTCGTATCAGCTGCGCTTTCGTTGGAGAGCGGTCTGAATTATGGGGGCTGTGTTCTTGCTACTGATAAGTAGGGTTCATTTACTTTCTGGTTATGGTAAAAATGTGTGGTTTTAGGACATGTGGTTTTGATTAAGAAAAAATAAAAAAGGAGATTATGTTATGAAGACTTTGCAGGATTATATTGATAAGTTAAATAAGTTGAATTTTAAGGAGATGTACAACGGGGATTTCTTCCTTACCTGGGAGAAGACGGATGAGGAGCTGGAGGCTGTTTTTACGGTTGCGGATGCGCTGCGGTTTATGAGGGAGAATAATATTTCTACTAAGGTGTTTGAGAGTGGTCTGGGGATTTCTTTGTTCCGTGATAATTCTACGCGTACCAGGTTCTCTTTTGCTTCTGCCTGCAATCTGCTGGGGCTGGAGGTTCAGGATCTGGATGAGGGGAAATCTCAGGTGGCTCATGGGGAGACGGTTCGTGAGACTGCCAACATGATTTCTTTTATGGCGGATGTGATCGGAATTCGGGATGATATGTATATTGGAAAGGGTAACAAGTATATGCATGAGGTTGTGGATGCGGTTACCCAGGGGAATAAGGACGGGATTCTGGAGCAGAAGCCTACTTTGGTGAATCTGCAGTGTGATATTGACCATCCGACCCAGGCTATGGCGGATATGCTTCATATTATTCATGAGTTTGGCGGTGTGGAGAATCTGAAGGGGAAGAAGCTGGCTATGACCTGGGCGTATTCGCCTTCTTATGGAAAGCCGCTCTCGGTTCCTCAGGGTATTATCGGGTTGATGA
>JAETTS010000060.1 GCA_021769025.1 Enterocloster bolteae | reverse complement strand
CCGGACTTGAAATCATAATATTTCTGTGCATTCTTGAATACAGTTGCAAAGGTATAATACTCTGCAGCATTGTCAGGATTAAGAAGCTCCTGCCATGCAAACACAAAGTCATTGGCAGTCACATCACCAATTTCTGCGCCGGTGGAATCCACCCACTTACATCCCTGACGAAGGTGGAAGGTCCATGTCAGACCATCTTCAGAAGTCTCCCAGGATTCTGCTGCTGCCGGAGTAATATTGTTATTCTCATCCAGCTTTACCAGACAATCCCAGCCATGACGTGCAACGGAAAACTCGTTGTTGTAAGTCATAAGGATCGGGTTCATCACAGAAATGGTAGTCACTTCAGCGCTGATGCTGCCCTTCTTGGATGTTCCAGGATACATCCCCTTCCCGGCATTGGGATTGGATGATGATGACGCTGCCGGCGCCTGGGTCTCTCCACCCTCCGCTGCTGCCGTGGTCTCACCAGACCCTGATGCTGCGGTTGTCTCTGTCTGTGCTGCTGTGGTAGTGTCAGACGGTGCTTCAGACTTGCCTCCGCATGCTGCCAGCGACAATACCATAACAGATGCCATAGCTAACGATAAGATTCTTTTCTTCACTCGCTTGTCCTCCTCATTTTTTATTCATAACATGTGCTCTTTTTGCATCCTCATACGTCCGACACAGCAAATACACGAATCATTGAAGGTTTCTGTCCTTTCATTCTCTAAGTGTTCTCTGAGTTTAATGCCTTGACTAAGGCTATAGACCGCATGAATACGCTTGTAACCTTGGAGAAAACATGTTATAATGCGCCATTATAGCACAGTTGTACAGTGGTGGCAAGTAAAAATTATGAATTTGTCAATAAAACAAAGAGCGGAGGGCCTTTATGATACTGGAAAATACAAACTTTGATACTATTTTAACATGTTGGTATCCGGATATTTACCGTTTTTGCTTTCTGCTGTCCTGCCATGGAGATGCCGCCAGAGAAATTGCATTTCAGGCATTTCTCTACGCCGGAGCCGATAGTCATTTTCCTGTCCAAGAGCCTGAAGCCTCCATAAGGCTGTTCTCCTATGCCGCCAAAACCTGTGAGGATTATTATCTGCGAAGAATGCGGCGGATTCCGTCCCGAGATGTCCTATCAGAATCCGTAACCTTTTCCATACACGATTCCCTGTGGAGTTTTCTGAAGCTGCCCACAAGACAGAAAGCTGCCCTGTTTCTCCATAGAAATCTTGCATTTTCCCCCCAACAGGTCAGCCAGATCCTTCATATTTCTCTGGCAAAGGTCAACCGGCTTTTGTCCCCAGCTGCCTGTGAATCTGCCCTTTCTCAGGAAGACTGCTCTTCTATCGTCCCGGACTCTGAGACCGCTTCTCAGATCTCTGATGACCTCTATATGCGTTTTGAGGATCGCAATGTCAGGCTAGAAAACCGGCTGCGGAATATCCGCCTGTCTATCGACCAATCTATCCCATGGATTGCCCTTGCCATACTGGGAATTTTTGCCGCGGCAGCCCTTTACACTTCAGGACTATGACCTGCAAAATCCCTTACCGGAACCTCCACTCCTTAACCACCACCTGGATGCTGCGCCTTCCATTATACTCATTGATTCCAGGATAATAGATAGCATCCATCATCCTCCTTGCCCCCATATCCGCAAGAAATGCTTCTCCGTCCGTAAACGCCATCCCCTCCATAAAAATCCCTTCCGGTGTCACCAGGGACAGCTTTACCGCGTTTCGATTTTTTCCCATCACCCTGGCACTGCGGATGGTCAAATCTTTTTGCGCAAACTGAGGCTTCTCATTTCCTTGTCCAAATGGTTCCAGGCATTCCAGTTCCTGAATCAGTTTCTCCGACAGATACTGCATGGGAAGCGCCACATCAATCCATACTTTGGGATTAAAATCTTCTTCTGTCAGATCTGCCTGCTGGTTCAATTCCTGCCGGAACCGCTCCACATTCCTTTCTTCCAGAGAAAGGCCGGCTGCCATAGGATGCCCGCCAAATTTCGTCAGCAAATCCTTCACCCCGGTTAGAGCCTGAAACATATGGTAACTCTCAATGGACCGCCCTGAACCTTTAACCCCATCGCTTCCCTTTGTCAAGACAAAGGAAGGCTTATGATATTTTTCCCTCAATTTCCCGGCTATAATTCCCGCCAGAGACTCGTGGCACTCGGGAAGATATACCACCAGCACCTTATCCCTGCCATACCTCTCGTCCACCTGTTTCGATGCTTCTATGGTTCCTTGAACTGTCATACTCTTTCTTTGGTCGTTTAGCTCCTTCAGTTCCAATGACAACCTGTCCGCTTCCTCCTCATCCTGACACAGAAGCAATCGAAGAGCCAGCTTAGCTGTCTGCAGCCTTCCCCCTGCATTGAGACAAGGCCCGATGACAAACCCAATATGGTAGGCGCTCAAATTGTTTATATCCAGATTATTCTTCTCCACAAGCTTTTTAAGCCCGATGCTTTGGGTCTTGGGAATCCGTTTTAACCCCTCCTTCACCAGGATCCGATTTTCATCCTGAAGCCGCATCACATCCCCCACCGTGGCGATCGCCGCAAACTCCATCATGTCCACCCATTCCTGTAGCGGAATCTTGGCCCTTTCATAAAGCACCTGAATCAGTTTATACGCCACCACAGCCCCGCAGATTTCCTTCCAGGGATACTTACAGTCCGTCTGTTTTGGATTCACTACAGCATCCGCCACAGGAAGCATATCTTTTCCGTCTTCCTTTGCGATGTCGTGATGATCCGTTACAATCACCGTCATCCCCAATTCCTTTGCCCCGGCCATCTGACTGATAGCAGCAATTCCATTGTCACATGTCAATATGGTATCGATCCCATCCTCTGATGCCTGATTTACAATCTGTTGGTTAATCCCGTATCCGTCCTTAATCCGGTCCGGAATCTCATAATCCACAACCCCACCCAGGCGTATCAAAGCCTTATAGAGCAGGTAAGTGGAACACACCCCGTCAATATCATAATCTCCTACGATACGGATAGGTTTCTTCTCTTCCAATTTTCTAAGAATAATCTCGGCTGCCAAGTCTGCATCCTTCAAAAGATGGGGAGAATAAAAATCCTCCCATGTCCCATACAGGTACTTCCTCACCGCCTCATCCCCGCACACGTCACGGTTTCGGATGATTCTGGCTGTAATAGGGGTGATATGAAATTTGGTAGCAAAAGCGTTAAAATCGGCTTTTTTGGCATATAGCATCCATTTTGTTGTCATGTTTTTATCTTCCTGTGTTCTGTATAACATTTTGATTTAGGGAGCGTGGAAGGGTCGCCCTGCGAGGGATGGAGCCCCCTCTTCTCCCGAGCTTGCCCGCACTACTTGGCAACAGCGGTTTTGTTAAGGGTTCTTTGTTTTAGGAAGCGCGGAAGGGCCGCCCTGCGAGGGATGGATACTCTCTTCTCCTGGGCACGCTCGCGCTACGTGAAGAGCATAGCGGTACTAAGGCGCTAAAAGACAGCGCCTAAGTGCCGATGGTCTTCAAGTACCCTGGAGAATAAAGTATAATTCCCTCTCCAGGCTACGTTTTCTCGTAGGTAACATTTAATTTTAGGGGATTTGATGCGCTTTAGTGCAGGCGTAAGCCCTTGTCATTGACATGGAATCCACACTTTGAGTATTATGGCAAATGGCAAAATGTAAGTGGTTCTTGTTTATGTACCAATGTTATTTAGTTTACGCTCGACATTTCGAGATAACGCAGCCCACCGAGAGAATCATATTGTTTTCTCCTGGGTACTCGAAGACCGTTGGTACTTAGGCAATGCCTTACGTACCATTACGTTACTAAGTACCAGTGGCACTTGTTCAGCAACGACCGAAGAGGAGCGGAGACATTCACGTTACCCTCCGGGCATGTGTTCACACTAGGCTCGAAGAGACCTCGCCAAGTGTTCACCGAAGCGCAAGCGTGCCTGGGAGAAAACAATATGGTTCTTTCGGTGGGCGTACCTTTCACGAAAAGTCTGATTACATCAGCTTGATAAATTGATTGCAAATTTCCCTCTTTCTTTATATAATAGCTGCAATTAGAATGATTTAATGACTGAATAGATACCTGAACAGGGAAGGAGTTATGGTGACGTGTGTCGTGATTTGCTGCATCTGAGGGCGCCGGGAAACTGGCTGAATGACCCTAATGGATTTATTTATTATAAGGGGAAGTATCATTTGTTTTATCAGTATTTTCCTTATGCTCCGGAGTGGGGGACCATGCATTGGGGGCATGGGGTTAGTGAGGATCTGGTTCATTGGGAGCATCTGGATATTGCGCTGTTTCCTTCGAAGCGGTATGACGAAAATGGTGTGTTTTCTGGAAGTGCCCTGGAAAGGGACGGGAAGCTGTGTCTTTATTATTCTGCCGTAAGGTATCTGGAGACGGATGATGAGGATATCCACAGGGCGAAGGATGGAAGGATGGAGACCAGCCAGGCTATGGTGGTGTCTGAGGATGGATTTGTGTTTGACAACTGGAAGGGGAAGAGACAGATTATTCCGGTTATCAGGGATATGGAAATTGGGGATGCGGCGGATACCAGGGACCCTAAAGTGTGGTATGACGGCAAAGACTATTATATGGCGTTGGGAAGTACCTGTGAGAAAAAGGAAGGGAAAGTGTTGTTCTTTAAAAGCCGGGACGGGGAAAACTGGACGTATGGAGGACAGTGTCGGCATGAGGGATTTGGAACGGGAATGGAGTGCCCGGATTTGTTTCGGGTAGGGGAGCAGTATGTTTTTGTTGGCTCGCCTATGGGAATTGGGGAGACTGGGAAGGGATACCGGGACCATGCGGTCTGCTGTCTGGCGGAGTTTGACGGGGATTCTTGTTCTATGAAGGTTTCTGGTGAATTCCAGTATGTGGATTATGGAATGGATTTGTATGCACCTCAGACCAATGTGGATAAGGATGGAAGGCGGGTTATGATTGCCTGGATGCGGATGCCAAAGCCTGTGAAGAATGAGGGTGGGAAGCCCTGGATTGGGATGATGTGTATTCCCAGAGTGGTGGAAGTGGAGAATGGACATATCTGTTTCAGGGTGCATCCGGAGGTGGACAGATATTTTGATAAGGAGATTGAGGGGAAGGATTCGTTTGACTGTGGAAGGCCTTGCAGGATTCAGGCTGTGCTTGATGAGGGTGAGGAAATCAATGTGGGGGGATACCGGATATGGATGGAGAATGGATATGTGTGGACGGACAGAAGCCAGGTGTTTCGGGAAATTGAGGGGCACAGGCTTGTGAGCAGTACGCCTGAAAGTTTGGGATGCTGCAGGCTGGATATTTTTGTGGATAGAAATCTGATTGAGGTGTTTATCAATGATGGGGAATATGTCATCAGTCATGTGGTGTATGGACTGGGGGACAGGATTTTGGGGAAGGTGCAGAGGATTTTTGTATAGGATAGTTATAGATTAATAGGGAAACAGGATACCGCTTTTGTTTGATTGTATGCGGTATCCTGTTTTATTATACTTTATTGATTTTTTAACTGGAATTTGGCAACCAGTTCCCGGAGCATGGAGGCCTGGCCGGACAGTTCTTCGCTGGCGGCAGCGCTTCCTTCGGCGGTTGCCACATTGGTCTGGACTACAGTGGAAATCTGGTCGATTCCGTGGGTGATTTCTTCTGCGTTGGCATCTTGTTGTCTGGTATAGTTGGCAATACCGTCGATCAGCTTACTCATTTCATCTGCGTGAGCCACTACTTTCAGCATGGAGTCTGCAGTATCCTGAGCGGCCCGTACGCCTTCGTCCATGGATTCTACGGTTTCACTGAGGAGAACGGTGGTTTCCTGGGCGGCTGAGGAGGATTTGCCTGCCAATGCCCGTACTTCGTCTGCAACTACTGCAAAGCCTTTTCCGGCGGCTCCTGCCCTGGCGGCTTCTACGGCGGCGTTGAGGGCGAGAATATTGGTCTGGAAGGCAATGTCTTCTATGGTTTTGACGATTTTGTGAATCTCAGTGGATTTCTCACTGATTTTCTGGATGACAACGGTCATGTTCTGCATCTTATCGTTGCTGGACAGAAGGCCGTTTTTGACTTCCTGGGAAATACGGCTGGCTTCCTGGGCGCCTTTGGCGATATTGTGTACGCTGTCGGACATGGTACTCATATGGCCGGCCAGGGTTTCTACTTCGGCCGCCTGTTCGGTGGAGCCCTGGGACAGAGTTACTGCGCCGTCGGATACCTGCTGGGCACCGGCGGCTACGTCTCTGGAGGCTGACTGGAGCTGGCCCATGGTGCGGTTCAGTTCCCGGGATATTTCGTCTAAGGCGATTTTTATTTTTTCGAATTCACCGGTGTAGTCCAGTTCTAAGGTGAATGCCAGGTTTCCTGCCGCTATCTCACGGAGTTTTTCGGAGATTTCTTTGATGTAGGCTACGTAATCCCGGAGACGGAGGGTTACCTGGTTGAAATCGTCTGCCAGTACGCCTAGTTCGTCATGGGATTGATAGCGGATGGACTGTTCTAGTTCTCCCTGGGCTATCCGGGTGGCTGCCAGGCTTAGTTCTTTGACCGGACGGCCGATGACGCGGCGTACCTGAATGACTACCAGGAGTATAAGAATCAGCACGGCTAGGACTGCAACCAGAAGCATACTTGCGGTCAGCTGGTGCAGCTCCTGCAGTACTTCGCCCCGGGATACATAGGATACGGCTGTCCAGTCGCTGCCTGGGACGTTTTCTATCTGAATATATGTATTTTTGTACAGTGACAGTCCGGTTGCTCCGCTGCGAATCTGCTGGTTGGCATAGGAGTACATCTCATCTGTCATTTCGCTGAGGATCTGTCCAGTGATGTTGGGGTCTTTGTGGCCGATGATAGTATCGGTCCGGGTATCTACCAGAAATATACCGCCGGTGTCTTCAAGCTGCACTTCGCTGACAATCTTGGAGATGGAGTTTAAGTATACGTCGGCTGCTGCTACGCCCCGGACCTGGCCGTTTTTGTCTTTCAGTACACCGGAGGCGCCTACCACGTAGGACTGGCTGTCTTCGTCGAAGTATACGTCGCCCAGTATAAATGCTTCTGATTTCAAGCCGTCCTGATACCAGCTTTTTGAGGTGGCATCAAAGTCCGGACCGGGTACAAAGGATGCGTGGTACAGGGAACCGTCGGTTAGTGCCACATACAGGCCGGCAGGGTATGCGTCGTTCTGATTGACAGTGTGCTTGATGTAGTCTGTCATCTGGGGGACTTCCATGTCCTCGTATTCGATGGTGTCTCTCTGGGTTTCCAGCATGGTAAGGGTGCTGTTCATCCAGGCTCTGGTCTCCTGGAGCGTCCGCTCTGTGGTGGTCTTAAGCAGATCTTCGCTTTTGTCAAGTAATGTGTGGGACATCTGGAAATAGACGACAGCAAACAGAATCGCCACGGCAATGACAACGCTTACTACGATGGCGGATGCCAGTTTTCCTGTGATACCCCAGCCTTTTCTGACTGTGCCGGTCCGGGAGAAGCCTTCTTTTTTCTCGTTCATATTCATACTCCCTTAAAATGTTTTATTCTTTCTGCTCTCAATGGGTATTTTTAAATGAAAAATGAAAAGTTGAGACAGTTATATGTTAATTATATCAATGGTGTGGAGGAATGACAAGTATTTTTGATAGAAGATGATTTGGTGATGATTTGGTGCTGAAAAGGCGTTACTGTTCATAGGAAATATCGATTCGTTAAGGTCCGCCGTGAGAGGGACATATATTGTATTCTCCTGGGCACGCTCTTCACGTAGCGAGAGCGTGCCCAGGAGAATACAATAGGATTTCCTCCTCAGGCGGCCCTTACGCGATTCTTCAAACAGCCAAACCTAAACTAAATGATATTGGTATATGAACAGTAACAAAAAGGCTATATCAGACCATTATGTATTTCTTGACATAACTTTGAAGTTGTAATATTGTATTTTTATGGTAAGGAAACGGAAAACCGTTGTGACACCAGGTTAAGCCGTAAACGGAAGGACATAGAAGTATGGTAAATTTTGTTATTGCATTAGAGTTTTTTGGTATATCTCTGACAGCTGTTGCGTTATTTCTTCTTCTTAACGGGGATGGTGCCAGGGAGCAGAAGCTTCTGATTATGATTTTGTGTGGTTCCCTGGTGCAGAATGTAGGTTATTTGTTGGAATTGATTGCGCCTACGGTGGAGGCGGCTATGACGGCGGTGGTTGTGGAAAAAGTAGGTTCTGCTTTGACTCCTCTGTGCTATTGCTGGTTTATTTATATCTATTGTTCTGTTACTCCGCCTAAAAAACTTTTAAGGATTCTTGCTATCATCAGCTTTTTATCTCTGCCTACGGCAATTTTTAACTGGCATGGTCTTTTTTATCGGGATGTCCAGTGGATAACCAGCGGATCAGGATTTCATTATATCAGCCTCAGCTATGGTCCATTGTATGTGTTTTTTATGGTGGGTCACATTATTATTCCCTATGCTCTTTGCATATACACATTGGTAAGCGCGATCCGTGAACGCACGGACCGGCAGATTAACCGCCAGTATTGGACTATTCTGGCGATTTCTTTTCTGCCTGTTCTTGTGCTTATCGCCTATGTCTTAAAAATCGTGAATATATTTGACTTGACACCTCTGACGCTGACGGTTTCCATGTCCATGGTGGTTATCGTAATCTGGAGCCGCCGTAATTATGATTTCCGTTATCTGGCGGCGGAAAAGGTTCTGGAGAGCATGGGCGACGGGGTCATCGCACTGGATGATCATGACCGGCTGGTAAGCTATAACCGGGCGGCGGCTGATATTTTTACGTGTCTGCCTGCTCATAAGCTGGGAGAGAATATCCGGGTAGTGGAGGGATTTCAGGAGGAAATGCTGAATAAGGATATTCCTCAGAGTTTTTCTATCAACGGGCAGCACTATGAGAGCCACAGCAAGCATATTGTGGATGAAAACGGGAAGATACAGGGCTGTGTTATCCTGATTCTGGATATGACTGATATAAAGTCCTATATCAATGAGATTAAGCGGGTGCGGCGCCAGGCGGAGAAGGCCAGCATCGCGAAAAGTGAATTTCTTGCCAATATGTCCCACGAGATACGGACTCCCATGAATGCAATCATCGGGCTGAATGATATTATTATGGAGGAATGCGGGGATACGGAGATCTATGGCTATGCAAAGGATGTTCAGTCTGCAGCGAAAAATCTTCTGACTATCATCAATGACATTCTGGATCTGTCCAAGGTGGAGGCAGGCAAAATGGAACTGGTGGTTGTGAATTATTACATAAAGGTTCTGGCTGATGAGATTATAGGGCTTATGGATATGGCGGCTTCTCAGAGGGGGCTGATTCTGAAATATGAGTGCGATGAGACTATACCCTGCCGCTACAGTGGTGATGATGGAAGAATCAAGCAGATCCTGCTTAATATACTTAGCAATGCTATAAAATTTACGGAGAAAGGATATATTCGGGTATATATTACTGGAAAACCGGGAAAGAGCGAGGAGGAGGAGCTGATTACCTTCTGTGTGGAGGATACAGGCTGTGGAATTCGGGAGGAAGACCTTCAGAAAATTTTCGAGGATTTCCGGCAGGTTAATTCTAAGCGGAACCGGAGCGCGGAAGGCACGGGGTTGGGACTTGCCATTGTGAAGCATCTGGTGGAATTGATGAAGGGTACTATCCATGTGGAGAGTATTTATGGGAAGGGTACTACAGTTACCATAACGATTCCCCAGAAGATTGTAGACAGACAGCCTATTTCAGAGATGCAGGAGCTGCCCCAGACGGAGAAAAAGGATACGGATCTGTTCACTGCGCCTGGCATGAAGGTACTGATTGTGGATGATAATGTGATTAACCGCAAGGTGGCCAGAGGCTTCCTGAAAAATTATGATTTTGATCTGACTGAGGCGGAAAGCGGGCCGGAGGCCATCGAGAGAGTCCGCGCCGAGCGGTATGACCTTATCTTTATGGATCACATGATGCCTGATATGGATGGTGTGGAGGCGGCGGAGATTATCCGCAGGGATTGCGGTGAGAATGGTACTTATCCTGTTATGATTGCATTGACGGCCAATGCCATGGAAGGCATGCGGGAACGTTTTCTGGAACATGATTTCCAGGATTTTATTGCCAAGCCTCTTGACAGGAGAGAGCTAAACCAGCTTTTGCTGCGCTGGGTGCCGGAGAAATACCGGCAGACGCAAGAGGAAGAGGAGGAGTCTAAACCGCTGGATCCGGAAGCGTTCCGGATCGATGGGATCGATATGAA
>JAETTS010000059.1 GCA_021769025.1 Enterocloster bolteae | reverse complement strand
TTAAAAACCACCTTTTTCAACTGCTTCCCGCGACTGCTGAAATAATCAACCACATATCCTCTGGCCAGCCGGTCATAGAGATTGCTTAGGCCTCCCCCGAGAACCAGGGCAAGGCCTGTCTTCCTGGCCACATACCCTTTTCTGGGATAGAGCCATACAAAGATCCCTGCAACGGCGGAGACTACTGTCAATGGGATCTGCTTTACCAACTCTTTTTTCTCTTTCAACATACCGAACGGTAATCCTTCGTTATGGTTTCTGTGAAGCATAAAAAGTCCCTTTGTCTCTTGCACCTCTCTGGGAAATACAGACGGATCCGCCTTTTCTATGGTTTCCTTTATCCCCAGGTCGATCAATACTACCGCTGCAATCAGAAATAGAAACGCCATATTTCTTTCCTCCTTCTTTTACTACCCTGTTTTTTCATTTTACTATGATTATCTTTTTCCGTCCAGTGGGATATCATTCATATTTTGCATATATTAGAAGAAAAAAGATTGAGATATCGCTTATGGATACCTGCAATGCTCCAGTAGCCGACGAAGCTTATGCTGATTTTATCTTCCGGACCGGTGGCTTAAGCCGGGAAGAACTGAACCGAACATATGAAGGCAGAAATATCTGTGTCAGTTATGTTGACGATGAGTACGCCATTGCCTACCAGCTGCTGTCTGAAACCCTTCCTATCTCCGTGCAGAACCACTCTTATCTGTCTATCCCCTCTCTCTACGGGCTTTTGGACACCACCAGCATGGAACGCTCCGGGATTCTGTCAACCTTCCAGCAACCTGCCTTAAATTCCCGGGGAGAGGGCACTATCATCGGAGTCATCGACACCGGAATTGACTACCAGAATCCCATGTTTCAGGAGGAAAATGGCACCACCCGAATTCTGGGAATCTGGGATCAGACCATACCTGGAGAAGGCTTTCAGATGGAAGGGGCCCGCCAGCCACCTTTCCGTTTTTTCTATGGCCGGGAATATACAGAAGAAGACATCAACGAGGCACTCTCCCAGGAAAATCCTCTCTCTGTGGTTCCCTCTGTGGATACCAATGGGCATGGCACCTTTCTGGCCAGCATCGCAGCCGGCCGAAGGGTTCCCTCTATGGATTTTACTGGTGCCTCTCCCAAATGCATGCTGGGGATCGTAAAATTAAAACAGGCGAAAAACTACCTGAGAGAGTATTATATGGTTCCTGACTCTGTAGACGCCTTCCAAAGCAATGACATTATGCTGGCCATCACTTACCTGCGCCTGTTGGCTCTGCGCCACCGCAGGCCTCTGATTCTGTGTATGGGACTTGGCAGCAATCAAGGCGGCCACAACGGTTCTTCGCCTCTCAGCCAGGTTCTAAATAATCTCCGGCACTATTTAGGGATCTCTGCTGTGTGTGCCGCAGGCAATGAAGTGGGATTCCGCCACCATTATATGGGATCGGTATCAGCCGCTTCCGTATTTGACGAAGTAGAGTTTCGGGTGGGAGAAGGGGAGTCCGGCTTTATCATGGAACTGTGGGCCAGCCTGCCGGAGATCTATACCGTAGGGTTTGTCTCTCCCACCGGTGAGGTGATCGAACGAATCCCATTCCGCGCCGGAGAAGACACCTCGGTTCACTTTACTTTGGAGCAATCCACAATCACAGTTTCTTACATTGCCAGCATCGGAAATCAGGATGACTTCCTGGCTCTTATGCGATTTACCTCTCCTACTGCCGGAATCTGGCGGCTCAGAGTATATCCAACTGTGTCCATCACCGGACTCTATCACATATGGCTGCCCATTCATGGTTTTGTAACTGATGACACTGTATTCTTAAATGCGGATCCATTTACCACCATTACCAGCCCTGGCAATGCAGCCTTCCCAATAACCGTAAGTGCCTACAATCATTTAAACAACAGCCTCTACATCCATTCCAGCAGAGGTTACACGAGAGACGGAAGGATCAAGCCGGACATCGCCGCTCCTGGTGTGGATATCTTCGGTCCCGGTGTCTCTCCCATCCCTGGAGAATATCCCATGACACGCATGTCCGGTACCTCCGTATCCGCCGCCCATGTGGCCGGAGCTGTGGCCAATCTCTATTCCTGGGGTGCCATTCAAGGCAACTACCCCCGGCTTACCAACAGTTCGGTGAAGGCCTATCTGGCCCGGGGTGCCAGCCGGAATTCCAACTTCACTTACCCCAACCGTGAATGGGGATATGGAACCTTGAACCTATATCAGTCCTATGTTTCCCTGCGGGATCACTAAGTAATTAGATGCCTAGCCGGCTTCAGAGATTTGGGCTTTCTGTTATTCTGCCCAAATCTCTATCCCCGCATCTCAATTCTGGGACCTCCGTTTTTCTCCAGATACCCTCTGGTGACAACAACTGTCCCGATCCCGGAATCTTTCGGCACCTCATACATGATATCCAGCATAAACTCTTCAATAATAGCCCTCAGTGCCCTGGCCCCGGTCTCCCGCTTCAATGCCTCCTGTGCAACCCAGTCCAGCGCCTCGTCCTCAAAAACCAGCTTTACCTCATCCAGTGCCAGTAATTTGATATACTGCTTCAGGATAGCATTCTTAGGCCTTTTTAACACTTCCACCATCATGTCCTTGGTCAGGCTCTGGAACGTAACCACTACAGGAAGCCTGCCTAAAAACTCCGGAATCATGCCGAAAGACCGGAGATCTGCATTGGTCACATACCTTAGGATATCTGGATCATCCTGATATCGATCTTTTAGTTCTGCCTGAAAACCCATGGAGGTTTTCTTTCTGAGGCGTTCCTTGATGATATCTTCCAGATCAGGGAATGCCCCTCCACATATGAACAGAATGTTGTCCGTATTTACTGTAGCCATAGGAGTCAGGGCATTCTTTTGGTTGGAGCCTACAGGCACCTCCACCCGACTCCCTTCCAGCAGCTTCAAAAGTTCCTGCTGCACTGACTCTCCGCTTACATCTCTGGCATTGGTATTCTTTTTCTTTGCAATCTTGTCAATCTCATCGATAAAGATGATGCCTCGCTCTGCTTTCTCCACATCATTGTCTGCAGCCGCCAGCAATTTGGACACCACGCTTTCAATATCATCTCCAATGTACCCTGCCTCTGTAAGCGCTGTAGCATCTGCGATGGCGAGGGGGACATCCAACAACCGGGCAAGGGTCTTTACCATATAAGTTTTGCCGCTTCCGGTTGGACCAATCAACAGGATATTGGATTTCTCAATCTGAACCCCGTCGTCCTCTTCCTTTGGCTGTTCCTTTGTAAAAACCCGCTTATAATGATTGTATACAGCAACAGATATCACCTTCTTTGCCTTCTCCTGCCCAATCACATAGTCATCTAGCTCTCCCTTGATTTTGTGAGGCGCCGGAATATCTTTTAAGTCAAAGGCCGGAGAATGGCTCTCTTCTGTCTTCTTCTTAATCTGCTGCTTTTTGGGAATCTCCATTTTCGGCATGTTCTGGTTCAGGTTATTTAGATTCAGGTTCATATACGGCATATTCTGTATCTGTGAGAAATCCAGTCCGCCATTCATTACAGAATCAAAGGTTTTCTGCATGCAATCCCTGCATACGCACAACCCTCCTGGCACGGTAATCATTGCCCCGGCTTTGCTCTCAGGCCTGCGGCATATGTAGCAGATCTTCTCATACTCATCGCCGGTGTTTTTTGTAGTGTCTTTTTCTTCCAAAGTCGTTATCCTATCCCTTTCATCAGCCTTTTGTATGGCTATATTATAAACAAAATCAGGCTCCGGTACAAGACCGGGGCCTGATTTTACATTCTTTTAATAAGTTGGGGCAAATCTCATATCAGCTGTCCTGCCCCATAATTTCCTTCTTTCCCAAAGTAATGGTAACGGTTCTCTCCACATACTTTCCGTTTTCCAAGGACTGTACAGTTATCTCTATGGTCTCGCCCGCCTTATAACGTTTTAAGAGATCCTGAAGGGCTGCCATGCTTCGGATGTTCTGCCCGTCAAATTTAGTGATCACATCCTTTTCCCTCAAGTCAGAATCCGCTGCCGCACCATTGTCAATAATAGCATATACAAATACACCTGCCGGCATATCCAGCTGTTTTACCATGCTTTCGTCTACAGTCAGGCCCTGGATTCCCAGATATCCTTCTTCTCCTTCATCAACGATCGTTGTCCTCCTTATCATCAGGGAGTCAATGATATCCTGAACCTGGGATACTGGGATAGCATATCCGATTCCCTCTACATCGGTTCTGGAATACTTGGCTGCATTGATGCCAATTACCTCACCTTTCATATTTAGAAGGGCACCTCCGCTATTGCCTGGATTGATGGCCGCATCAGTCTGAAGCAAATGCCTGGTGGTGGAATTATCCGTTGTTACCTCCCGATCCAATGCGCTGATGTATCCTACCGTTGTAGACTGGCCATATCCCAGCGCATTGCCGATGGCGATGACTCCCTGTCCTACCTTCAGTTCTTCGGAATTCCCCAGCTTTGCTATGGAAATCTGGTTTAGGGTGTCTTCCGGAATGGATTCCAGGGGAACTGCAACAACTGCCAGATCCGATTCTGGGTCGGTTCCTTTGATGGCGGCATCGATGGATTCATTATCAATAAATACGACTGCCAGCTTATTGGAGCCTTCCACTACATGGTTGTTGGTTACAATCAGAAGCTCGTCATCATTTTTCCCGACGATGATGCCAGAACCACTGCTGGGAACTTCGTACTGCTGCCTCTGGCCAAACCAGGTACTGCCTTCATACAGCATGGTGTTGTTGATGGATACAACAGATGGCATGGCTGCCTCCACAATATCGGAGACATCTAAAAGTATTGCTGTGTCAGCCTTACTTCCTGCAGGCGGAACGACAATTGCCTGGGTCGTCGCCTCCTCTGTAGAAACCTCCGGCTGGGTGATCGGTGTATAGGCCTCTTCCTTCTGGAATGATCCTGCCAGCATATTTACCCCTACCATCGTCCCGCCGGAAACGGTTCCAAACAGGATTGCAGCCGCTGTAATGCCAGCCACTCTTCTTCCCATCCCTCCGGAACGTTTTTTCTTCTCCGTATGCTCTGCATGGAAGGAATTCCTGGCTTGTTCTTTCTCAGGGTTCGAAGCGCTTCTCTGCTCCCCATTCTGCCAGTTATAAGTCCTAACCGGAGTTCCCTGTTGTCCGTATCCACCCTGAACAGCCGAATCCTGGTATGGCTGATATTGTTCTGGCTGGCTGGCTGCATTTTGATAAGATTGGCTCTGGCCTGACTGGCCAGTCATGCCTGAATACGTTTGGCTTTGGTTTGTGGGCTGACTCTGGCTGGCCGCCTGGTCTCCTGTATTTCCGTAGGGCTGGCCCTGGCTGGCCGCCTGACCTTCTGCATTGGCGTAAGGCTGGCTCTGGTTCCCTTCCTGGCCTCCTCCGATCCCGTAGGGCTGGCTCTGTCCGGTGGCCGGATTCACCACATTCGGATATGGCTGACCTTCTCTGCTTTGAGGCTGCTGATTGGCAATGTCTTCTTCTCTAAACTCTTTATTTGCATTCTCATCGTACATAATATCTATCCCCTTTCTGTTCGATGCTATTCTTTATTATCTTCTGCTAGCTTGAGCGCTGTCCCATGTTATTTCTGTCTTTTTCCCTGCCATCTCATTAGCTATGGGTATACTATATCAACGCTTTGTGACCAAATTGTGATAAAACTATTATAAAATAGTGAAAACCGGACGAAAAGCATCATTCTCCTCGATCCGGTTTTCTGTATGGTTCTTTTGTTCTTATGGCCCGATGATCACCCCGGCCCCAGGATCTGGATTTCCGTTCCCACTGCCAGGATCCCCTGTACTTCCCCCTGGCCCGCCTGGGTCACTTACACTTCCTGGTCCGCCTGGGCCTCCAGGATCATTTGCGCTTCCTGGCCCGCCAATTTCGCTGGGTCTTCCAGGCGGTCCGTCATTGTTATAATTGTCCTGGCTGGGATTTCCATTATCTGTACCTCCTGGTCCATTGGCAGGTGAATCCTGAAAACCTGGATTATTGGGATTATACCCTGGATCTGCCCCTGGAGTTCCCGGTTCATTTCCTATATTTCCCGGACTGGACGGATTCGTCGGATTCGTGGGATTGGTCGAATTTCCTGGGTTAGACGGATTGGTTTGATTAGGCTGGCCACCTGGATTCCCTGGGTTGGCTGGATTATATCCGCCAGGCAAATTCTGTCCGGGCCATGGATCATCTGGATCCTCAGTCTCTGGTCCGTCTACCAGATTGCCAAACTCATCTGTCTCTCCGATTCCAGGAACTGTGGTTATACCGTCACTCTCAGAGGGCCTTGTCACATTTCCCTCCTCGTCCGTCTCCTCCTCGGAGGTTGTCTCCTCGGCAGTTGTCTCTTTCGCCTTAGTGGTCTCGCTGGGAAGATAGCCTTCTGTGGATACATGCCCCACACTCTTTCCCTGCTTATACATACCAGTATCCGAAGAGATCTTATTGCTGATCTGCTTCACAGTTTCCGTAGGCTGGTATCCGTCGTCGCCAAACAGGAATGTATGCAATTCACTGACATTGGACTCCAACGTCTGAGGAATCACACAGTCTCCCTTTCCAGGAATCACCGCGGTTTCTCTGGCAAATGGGAAACCGGCTGTCTCTCCGATGTGATATTTGCTGATACTAAGCGCCACATTGGTCAGATCCACAAAATCCAAATTGTGAGACACTTGAGGCAATACAGTCACCAAAATGTTGTTAAGGGTCGGATAATCTGCCTGCTTGGCCTTGGCAAAGGCCAACTCAATAATCTTTCTCTGCCGCTCTGTACGGGCAAAATCCGTATCCATCAGACGAAGGCGGCCATACGCAACTGCCTGGACACCGTCCAGATGATTCATACCAGCACTTTTCAGATGGTGGGATCCAACATTGGTTCCATTCACCGTCTCTGTAATGAAACCGTTAATGTATCGGAATTCGGCTTTGCTGATCTCCAGATCAACGCCTCCCAACAAATTAATTCCCTCTGCTACCGCTTTCCAGCTAAACGTAATATAGTCCGTAATATTCAGATCCAGATTTTTATTCAGAAATTTAAGCGCCTGTTCCGGACCGCCCCGGGCATACGCCTCATTAAACTTACTGTATCGCCCATCATCATTGGTATTTAAATACGTATCTCTGAACACAGACACCAGGCGAATCTCTCCTGTGTCCTGGTTAATACAGCAAATCATATTTACATCGGACTGATTGCCTGCTCCAACACTTCCGTTACGGCTATCAACACCAAAAACGGCTATCATCCAATAGCCCTTCATCTTCTCCAGATCCGCCACCTGCAAATCGTCATTGATTACGTTCTTTTTATTCACATCCGGCCTGGGCATCAAACTAATGCGCCTTGCAAAGTAGGCATATCCAAAGATAGCCGCCAGAGTAAAACACTCCGCCACGATCATGGCGATAATCCGTCTTGTAAACTTTTTCTTCCGATCTCTTTCCTTCCGGAGATTTTCAATCTCTTCTCTTCGTTTGCTTACTGCCCTGGCTCTTGCAATATCCTGTTGGTTCCCACTTTGCCGATTGACCATCCTCTGGCCTGTTGGCAGATGCCCGGTATCGGCCTGTCTTCCGTTCCTCTGGCCGCCTCCCATCTGATTTGCCGACTGCTGGCTTCCTCTTGCCATACTCTCCTGTAACTGGCCAGTCGGCCGCTGATTATACGGTTGGCCTCCACGGGGCTGGCCAGCTGGCTGGTAACCGCCTCCCGCCTGGCTTCCATGAAACTGGCCGTTGGACTGGTAACCGCCTCCCGCCTGGCTTCCATGAAGCTGGCTATTAGGCCGGTAACCACCTCCTGCCTGGCTTCCATGAAACTGGCCGTTGGGCTGATAGCTGCTTCCCCCCGCCTGGCCTCCATGGGACTGACCGTTGGGCTGGTATCCACCTCCTGCCTGGCCCTCATGGGGCTGGCCATTCTGCTGATACCCGCCTGTCTGCTGTCCATCATGAGTCCGGCCGGTCTGCTGAAGTCTTCTTGTCCCTTGCTGGGCAGATGCATCCTGCTGGTTTCCGCCGCGCCTTTGTTCTAACTCATCATTCCTATTGTCCATGTATCAACCTCTTAATAAGCATTCTTATTAATAAATCCCTTGAAAAACGTTAAAAACAAGATCTTAAAATCCCATCCCAACGTCCAATTCTCAATATAATACAGATCATGCTCAATCCTTTTGGTGATGGAAGTGTCTCCCCGGTATCCATTGACCTGGGCCCACCCGGTCATGCCTGGCCGCACCTGGTGCTTGATCATGTATCTGGGAATTTCCTCTTTAAACCGTTCGACAAAAAAGGGTCTCTCCGGCCTGGGCCCCACCAGGCTCATATCCCCTTTTAAAACATTAAAGAACTGGGGCATCTCATCTATACTGACTCTGCGGATAAACCTCCCTATAGGTGTCACCCTGGGATCATGAGGGGTTGTCCACTTATTCTTCTCCGCCGAAGGCTGCTGAACCTCCATCGATCGGAATTTATACATATGAAAAGGCCGGTTATGAAGCCCGATCCTCTCCTGGCTGAAAATCAGCGGTCCCGGCGATGTCAGTTTAATGATTGCCGCCGTCAAAAGCATAACAGGAGAGAATACAACAATCCCTACAACTGCGCCAACTATATCCACGCTCCGCTTCATAAAACGGTTGAGCGGGGCATTAAGAGGCACATGGCGAATATTGATAACCGGAAGCCCCTGCAAATCTTCCATGTAGGGCCTGGTGGAGATCACATGGTTATAATCGGGGATAAACTTTGTGTGTACTCCCGATTTCTCGCATGCCGCCACAAGACGTTCCAGCTTTGCATACTCACCTAAACTCAGTGTAATGGCAATCTCATCCAGTGTATTCTGCGCCAAAATCTCCACCAGTTCCCCGGTAGAGCCAAGAACCTGGATCCCTCTGTATTCCCTGCCTGGCTTGGAATTGTCATCCAGGATGCCCTTGATCTGATATCCCCACTCCTGGTTCGACAATACGCGGTCAATGAAGCCTTCCGCCGCCCGGCTGTAGCCAATCAGCAGGATATGCTTCTGATTATAGCCCCTGGACCGCATAGAATGCAACACATATCTTATGAAATTTCGCTCCAGGGTCTCCACCACAATGTTGACGGCGAAGAAATAGAACACCATCCTGGTAGAAAAGTTGTTAAAAAACGGGTTCTTTTTCAGAACAAAGGAAACCAGGGTTATGATCAGAAGGCCGATGGCATTGGCCTTACATATATTGGCAAATTCGTAGCGCCGCTGCTGGACCCTCTTAGGCGTATACAGATTGAAAAAGGTATACAGCACCAGATACAGAGGCACAATCCACACCAGCATGGCAAAATAAAACCGCGCCGGAAGCACTCCGGTCTGTGGGCTGAAAAACCGGTTTCCCACAACCAAAAATATCCATGCAACCAGGTAGGAAACCATAATGACCAGGGCATCCAACACCACATGCAGCCGGTTTAATCTCTGCTGATTGTTTTTTATCATTTTTTTCACCTTAGCATTAATGTAACTCTATATTTCATACATTATACATGAAAACCGGAAGAGTGGCATTAAATTTCTCTTAATTTATTGGAAATTTCTTGAAAACTTTTCCTGACTGCCGGCTTAAAAATTCGTAAATATAGATGCAGGTACCTATAATCAGCTCCCATTGGATAGAAAGATAGTTGGAGAGATGGTCTGGAGAATAGGCCACTTTCTTGCATTTTCTCATGGTGGCAAATCCTTCCTTCACTCCCTCCATATACTCTTTCCCAAACCCGATATTCTTGAAAAATCCATATTTTATACAGATTCCTGCTGCCAGGGGCAGGCTGTTTATCAAAATCTGGCCTAACGGCATATTTTTATAGTTTAAGTAGACATTGTTCCTGGCAGCCAGCTTCACCTTGAATGCATTGTACTTGGAACCGCTGGTTGCGCTCCCCACATGATAGAGGACTGCTGTGGGGCAGTACCGGTTATGATACCCGTAGATCTTGGCCCGATAGCACACGTCGATATCTTCCAGGTAGCAGAAATGCATCTCATCAAACAATCCAATCGTCTCAAATACGTCTCTCCGATATATGGCTCCGGCGGCACATGCAGAAAAAATTTCCATCGGCCGGTTATACCCCCTGGAACTTCTTCCCACACCTCTCTGATAAGCCCACCCCAGAAGGCTATACATATCTCCCCCATCATCCATCAACTCCCTGTGGTGCATCTGGATCATTTTGCTGCTGGCAGCAAAAATCTTCTTGGACTGCTCCATGGTCTTTACCAGTTCTTCCACA
>JAETTS010000058.1 GCA_021769025.1 Enterocloster bolteae | reverse complement strand
AGTGGAGGAAAAAGACCCTGTCTATGATGACGTGCTTCGCCTGATTGCAATCCGGAGGGGGTGACGGTTTGTGAACAAGAACTATCTGTGGAATATTGTCTGTGTAATTTTTATATCCTGTATAATCAATGGGATTGTCTGGATTGGGTTTCATGGCATTCCCCTTATTGGCCTTCCTGAAAAAGAAGAAGTGGAAAGAGTCACTATCGTTTATAACAATACAGAGGAAAGAAGCCTCACAGACGAAGAGAGCATTGGGCTTCTGGTGCAATCGGCCAATCTTCTGAATTACCGGTTTGGGGGTAAGACGGAAGAAACTCCGGTCCTGTCTGTATCCTATCATCTTAAAAATGGGAAAACAATAAGCCTGGAAGCCAACAACACCACCCTTTGGTGGCGCGGAAAATCCCATGCACTCAAGGAAACAGATGTGTTTATCAATGTTATAGAGGGCCTGTTTTTCCAGTGAATTAGGACAATTAATGCCGCAACCGCCTCATAATATGGCAATCAGAATGTCGAAAATATACAATACATCCCCTCTCTGTTCATGATAAGATAGATAAACGGAATTCACGAAGGAGGGGATATGCTATGAGATATTGTAATACATTGATTGCCGTAAAGGATATGCAGGCTTCCCTGCAGTTTTACGAAGAGTTGTTTGGAGAGAAGGTAGCAGTTGACCTTGGGTGGTGCAAGGCATTGACCTGTGGCCTGTCGCTGCAGGAGCATTTCGACGAGATCGCAGGATTTCCGCCTGAGACCATGAAATACCGTTCCAATACTATGGAACTTTATTTTGAAACAGAAGACTTTGAAGGGTTTATGGCCCTTTTAGATGACCATCCGTCAGTGGAACGGCTTCACGAGCCAAAGACCTATCCTTGGCTCCAGAGAGGAATCCACATTTTTGATCCGGATGGCCATTTGATTGAGGTTTCGGAGAGCATGTACACCGTAGCCAGCCGTCTGTTTAAGGATGGCGTAAGCGTGGAGGAGGCTGCCAGGCAGACGCAGCATCCCCTTCCGGTTGTGCAGGCATGGCATGACCGCTACAAGGAATCGAAGGTTCCGGATATAAGCGTATGTGGAACAGACTGCACCACCTGTTACTGCTATGGAAGCATGTGTACTGGCTGCAACGCATGCAGCGGAAAGGTATTCCATGCACCAGAAGGCACTGCATGCGCCATCTATGAATGTGTCAGAAACAACAAGGGATTTGGGCACTGCGGAGAATGTAGCAAGGCCCCCTGTGACATCTGGATGAACACAAGGGACCCTAAGTTTTCCGACGAGGAATTTGATGAGAATGTGAACATGAGGCTTCACACGCTGAAAGAGATGTCAAAGCGTTAGGAGGCTGCCGGCTTGACAAACGTCTCTTTACGATAAGGATTATCATACCGTTTATAATCATGTACTGGAAGGACGATACCTTTTACGGTCAGCGGTTCATTCCACCCTAGGGTCATCTCGCCCTGGGAGGGTGAATGGTAGACCGCGTGGAAGGTATCCCCTTCCAGTTTTCCATCTGTCAGGAAACCATCGCAAAACCTGTCAAAGGAGCCGTTCTGCGCCAGGCTGCCCATCTCTGCAACCCACACGTTGGCATGGCCGTTGGCGTGGTAGAAATAGGGCATTGCATCCTGGTAAATTTGTTCCCACCGGTCTGGATAGACCTCCTCATACAGCCTGGGATCCGGTTTTAGGAAGCGGGCGGGTAGTAGAGAGCGAAGGGCGATATAGGCGTTTTTCTTTCGTCCCAATACCCATCCATCCACTTCCCGGACTTCGTCAAACTCTTTCCTGGGGAAATAGGCATGGGTCTCCAACATACGGATACAGTCCGCCGGAGTTCGGTAGATACACAGAACCACATTTTCATGCTGGACTGCTTTAGGCAGATACCAGTTGCCGGCCATCTGGTTAGGCCGGTCCATGAAATCCTGGGAGCCAGGATGATTGGTAAACACCCTGGCCTTTCCACCAAGGAAAGCTGCCCAGGGCTGTTGCTGGTATCCCTGTTTCCCTTTGCGGAAATCCTGGGCGCAGCTAAGGCCATAGTCCGGCGTGCGGTAGGTATACAGATCCACCTGGGTCAAGGCCGTAAAGTCTGGATCCGGATCACATGGGATGCCGGCCAGGTCACACAAGTCATACATTTCCTGATAGGCATGGATCCGCTCGTTCATCCAGTTGTCAGGCCTGATAACATGATGGGAATTGGCAATGACTTCTCTGGCATCATAGGTTTGGTTGCCCCAGAAGAACATGATATTGTGAAAATCTCCAGGATCTACGCCAAATTGCTTGGCATCTGCGGTATTCAGGCTCATCCGTTCCCGGTTTATCATGACAGGAGGCTTGTCCCTTCCGATCTGCCGGATGTTCTCCGGGCATGGATAGTCATAGACAGCCAGCATGACAGCGCAGTCTGCCAAGGGCCCGTCCCAGGTTCCCTCTCCCCAGTACAGCTTGCAGATGGGACTGATGGATTCCATATCTGGCTCGGCCAGATACCTGGTGTAAGTCCGTCCCTGGGAGCCAATCCAGTGACCCTCAAAGGTATTCAGGGCAATTTCCAAAAGAAGCATATGTAAGAGTTCCTCCGCCTTCTTTTTCACGTCCTCTTCCCCATAGAACCGAAGGCCCAGAAGTGCGATCATATCCTCAGCATAGTAATTGGTACACCACTCGCTAAAGCCAAAGCGGCGCCTCCACTCCATCCAGCGCAACAGGCATTGCCTTCCATGTTCCTTATGCCAGCTTCCTGTCTGGCCGTTGGAAGGAAAGGTTCTGTCCGGGAATAAGCTTCCCACCAGATATTCTGCGCTGTGGTAGAGGATCTGATGATTCTCCGTAAAATAGCAGGCATTGATCTCCCCAGGTTCATCCAGCCAGTAACGAAATCCTATAAGGGTTTCTTCTATCTCATGTACGGCATCTGCTGGCAGCATGGTTCGGTACGCAAAAAGAATCCGGATCAGCGCCGGAATCCCGAATTCGGCCATATCCATCCGGTTTCGGATCCGATCCAGAGACGCGTCCAGATACGCTCTGCAAAAGGCTTTGCCAGGAAGCCCTCTCTTTGTTAATTCCAACTTCACAACTTCATAATAGACCGCATGAAAGGTATCCAGAGACTGACGCAGAAATGGATTGGTCTGGGAAGAGCCGTTCACATGTTGGAGATATTGGGTGGTGCATTGGGTGATATTCAGTGCAGTATTCATGTTTCATTCCTTTCTGCCTTTTATAAGGCGGTATTTCGCTGGGGATACTCCCAGTTTTCGCTTAAATGCCCTCCGAAACGAGTGGGCGCTGGTATAACCTACAGCAAAAGAGATAGAATCAATGGTTTCCTCCGTTTCCGACAACAGCTGGCAGGAACGCTCCAGCCTTTTATTTTCCACATAAGACAGAAAATTGACACCGGTCTGTTCCTTGAAAAATGCGGAGATATAGCTTTCCGACATTTGAAACCCATCGGCAATCATGGTCAGAGATAAATTGGGGTCAAACCCATGTTCATCCACAAACTCCAGAAGCCTTAACTGGAGAGATTTTTGCCTCTCTGTCTGGGCATCGGCGGCAAGCTGGCAGAGGGAGAGGAAGAACTGGCGCAGCTGTTCCCAGGTCCAGATTCCAGGCCTGCGGCTCTGTTTCTGGAAAACAAAGGAGGAAATCTCCTGTGCCAGATCCTGATGGGAACACGGGATCTCACTACATGCTGTGAGAAGAGTGGTCTTCAGCCTCAATTCCAATAATTCCCTGGCAGCTTCCGATACAGGCTCTTTTTCATAGTTTTCTTTGTAGAGATAGGACAGAACTTCTGTCAGGCTCTGCCGGTCGCCGCATTTCGTGCTGATCAGAATCCGCTGTTCCAGCTCTGCAGGATAGAAAAAGACAGGGATACCGGCCTGAGCCTGGTGCCACACCAATCCGCTGCTGGTCCCAGGCATCCGGTTTTTCAGTGCAAACAAGGCTTCCTCATAGGAGACATGCAACTCAGTCATATCAGAATAGAAGCCGCCGCCTCCCCCAGGAATATAGATATGAAAAGGAAGGAGGAAATCCTGGATTTCCTGGATCAGGCCGGACAGATGCATACGGAGCAACTCCTCTCCTTTGTCATAGTATTCCGTACCGCATATGAGGGTCAGACAGTCAATTCCAGTGTCGATAACGAACAGCTGGGAGAACGGTGCCTGGCAGGACATATGGTTTAAACTCTGCTGGATCCATGTACGGATGCGGGCTTTAATCAGAAGGTAATCGGACGGACTGTGAAAGGTTGTGCCGCACAGGGCGGAATCTTCCGTGATCCGTATACAGACCGCGCACCAGTGGCAGGATTCCCGGGAGATACCAGCGGATTCCAGGGATGAAACGATCTCTTCCCTGGTGCCGAAACAACCAGTGAGAAGCCGGCTTATGGTAGAAATCCGCATCTCCGCCTCCTGCCTGGCCAGCTGGGACTGAAGCTGGTCATTGTCCGAAATCAGGCGCTTCAAGGGATGGCTGATTTTTTTGGCAAATGTAAGACAGCTGGCAGCAAGGGACACAAGGCAGAGAGAAAGCATCACAAAAAAGATGGTTTTCATGGTCTGTGCAGGACGAAAAACTTTGCTGTAGGGGGCTGCGGTGACAAAGGTAAGGCTGTCGTCAAAACGGGCGAATGTCACCAACTGGGGGCTGCCATTTAGTATTTCCGTGTAAGAGCCGTATGGGGTATTGGGTAAGGTGCCTGAGAATGGAAACTGGCCTGCCTGGTCTTTTGGCGTTTTCCAGGAAGCCAGAAGGTTGCCCTCATCATCCAGTACCCACAGAGATTCAAAGGTATTGGAATGAACCAGGCCGGACAGCAACTTATCCCGGTCTAACAGGATAGTAATGTGGCCGGTAAGCTGCTTCTGGCTTCCTAAGGGAAACTTCTGCACATAAGGAATGGCCTTTAAAGGAATTCCCATGGTGTAGTAGGTGCATCCGGGCATCAGCCTTCCCTGCCTTGAGCCGGCGGCATGCTTAAGCCAATGGTGGGGAGAAAGATATTCTCCTGCGAAAGAGACCTGGTACCAACTGTCAAACGGAAGGGCGCCATTGTATTTAAAGACCAATCCGCTGTTTTCCGAATACACGGCGATCTCAAGGATCAGGTCTGAAGGCAGCTTCAGGCTTTGAAGAAACTCCTGATACTGCTGTGCAGTCATGATGTCTCCTGGCTGGGCATCCGCCCAGTTCCCATCCAGATTCAACATAAAATACGTCAGGTGATTAATGCCTGCCTGTTGGACAATGGTGTTGATCTCGCCAAGCCGTTCCTGATAGAGTTCACAGATCTGTCTGGTGGATGTCTGATTGATCTGTCCAATATTTTTTTCCAGGCTTTTTAAGGTGGCATAATAGGAAATACCTAATGGCAGCGTAGCCAGAATAACCGCACAGGAAAATAGGAGAAGATAGCGGTGCAGATAAGGCAGCCGCTCCTCTTTTTTGTTGTAGAAAAACCATTTCCTCATACGTTTCCTCCTTGCTGTGACGGTCAGACTTATTATAGTAAAAGCAAAGGTTAACCGCAATGAATTCTATAAAAATGTCCATGAAAAGAAAATTGTACCATGCCGAAACCCTGAAGCAGCCTGCATACTGGATGTTTCAGGAAGAACCGTACCTTGTGAAACAGCCTGTTTTCCCGTATTCTTAGCCTGTGGCAAAAGAGACGGCAGATGACGGTGGGGAACAAGAATGTACGGCTCATAATGAGGTTTTGGGTGGTTCAGGAAATACAAAAAGGAGGGCGGTTACCAATGAAAACACATTTAAAAAGAATAAGGAGGGACAAATACCTGTATCTGATGCTGCTGCCAGGAGTGCTGTTTATGCTTCTGTTCCGATATCTTCCGATGGGAGGACTGATCATAGCGTTCAAAGACTTCTCCCTGCGAAAAGGAATCTGGAAAAGCGCCTGGGCAGGAATGGAAAACTTCACCTTTATTTTTACACAGAACCCGGATTTTTATCAGATTGTAAAAAACACCCTGGAGATCAATCTGCTTAAACTGTTGTTTTCCTTCCCCATGCCCATTGTGCTGGCCCTGATGATCAATGAAGTAAGGGGTGTAAGGCTGAAAAAATGGATCCAGACATCGGTATACCTTCCGTATTTTGTATCCTGGGTTGTATTTGGCGGAATTGTGATACAATTTTTGAGCCCGGGCACTGGAATCGTGAATCGGCTGATCCAAGCCTTTGGGGGATCATCCATTCCGTTTCTTCAGGAGGAACGGTACTTTAAAGGGATTGTTGTGGTCACGGATATCTGGAAAGGAGCCGGTTGGGGAACCATTTTATATCTGTCCGCCCTGACAGGAATCGATCCGGAGATCTATGAGGCAGCCAAGATCGATGGGGCCGGCCGCCTTAAGACCATCTGGCACATCTCCATACCAGGAATCTCCGATACCATCGTAGTCCTTTTACTGTTACAGATCGGAGCCATGATGGATGTGGGATTCGAACAGATCTACGTGCTCTGCAAGCCAATTCTTTACAGCGTTGGGGATGTCATCAGTACCTACGTATACCGTGTAGGTATCGGTAATGCCCAGTTTTCCATGACAGCTGCCGTAGGCCTGTTCCAGTCAGCAGTGGGCTTAACATTGATTGTCATCTGCAACCGGATATGCAGGACATTCTTTGACAAAAGCCTGTGGTAGGAGAGGAGGTGTAAAGCGTGAGAAAGAGGAAAAAAATAAGCCTGTCTTACATGGGGATTGTGATGGCGTTACTTCTGTTTTCCTTTTTATGCATCCTGCCGTTCTGGTACGTGTTCATCAGTTCAATCAGCGATCCTCTGAAGCTTAGGACCGGGGATGTAAGACTCTTTCCCAATGGATTTTCCATGCAGTCCTACAGAATTGTACTTAAGGAACGCAGGTTCTACAGAGGTTTGCTTGTGACCCTTATAAGGACAGTGGCGGGAACCGGGCTTGGGCTTTTCATTCAATCCATGACAGCGTATGTGTTGAGCCGAAAGTCCTTTGGAGGAAGAGGATTTTTCAGCCGAATGGTGGTGTTTACGATTCTGTTTAACGGAGGAATCATACCCAATTATCTAATCATGCAACAGCTACATCTGCTTGACACCATATGGGCGCTGATCCTTCCCATGGTTTTTAATCCATGGAATGTAATGTTATTGGTCAGCTTTTTTGCAGCAGTGCCGGACTCCATCGAAGAGTCTGCCAAGCTTGACGGAGCCAATGACCTTGTGATTTTTTTCCGGCTGGCAGCTCCTTTATCCAAACCGGCTCTGATGACCATCTTATTGTATATATCGGTACGCCACTGGAACGAGTTGATGGACGGAGTGATCTATATCAATATGGATCGGTTAAAGCCGCTGCAGGTATACTTAATTGAACTGATTATGCGCTCATCTGTACAGAATATGGTAGAGCCCAGTGAAAATTTTGTAACGGCATTGTCCATACAGACTACCGTAATCTTTGTTTCCTGCCTGCCTATTTTGACTCTGTATCCATTTGTACAGAGGTTTTTTGTAAAAGGTATTATGGCAGGAGGCGTAAAGGGATAAAAAGGCACAAAAAACGTAAAAAATCTATGAAAAAGGAGAAGAAACTATGAAGAACCACAGCAGAAGAATCGCGGCATTGTCCATGTCTATTTTCCTGGCAGCAGGAGTCCTTGCAGGATGCAAGGCCGGGGAGGGCGCAAAAGAGCCTGCAGCGTCACAGCCAAACGGCTCTCCAGACAGCCAGCCCACAACACAGGAGGAAAGGCCCAAGGTAACCATACTTACCAACATCAATGTGGATACGGAAGGGACCGATGTAAATGACAACGATTACATCCGGTATATTGAAGAGCAGACAGGAATCGATATTGAATTTATCAATGACACGTCCTCCAATTATCCCCAGAAACTAAACACCATCATGACATCCAACAACATACCGGATGGGGTGATGCTTATGGGTGATACCCAGAGAACCGACCTGGCCAGATTTGCGGAGGAAGAACTTTTGCTTCCCCTGGATTCCTATATTGACCAGTATCCCAACCTGAAAGAAAACATAAAAAAAGAAGCATGGGACGTGACAAGATTCGACGGGCAGATCTATGGGGTTCCGTTTCAGCGATACGATTCCAGCCCTTATATGACATTTCTTCGAAGAGACTGGCTGGAAAAGCTGAACATCGATCCTGAGAAGGATCTGGTGACCATTGAAGACTGGTATCAGGTACTGAAACGGTTTGTGGAGGAAGACCCTGACGGAAACGGACAGGATGATACGTATGGTTTGACCGCCACCACGTCAGGAACCCATTTTACGAATTTTACGTTTCTGGATTCCTTTGGCGCAGCCAAGGCCAAATATGTGGACGGTGAGCTTCTTCCCAACTATATGCTGCCGGAATATAAGGAGTGGCTGAAATTCATGCATAAGCTGTATGAGGAAAAAATCCTGGATCCCAACTTTATTGTGGATGATGCTTCCACGCTGTGGGATAAGGTGACAGGAGGAAAATACGGTGGATTTCTGTGGTTCTGGGGGCTTACGGAATATCAGAGCAAAGGATATGACAGAAAAGAACTGGTCGCTGTGAAGCCGCCTGTCAATAAGGACGGAAGTGAAGCATCCTATGTGTATTCTTCTACCAGCCGCCATATGATGGCCATCACGAATGCATGCGAGAACCCGGAGTACCTGTTAAAGATATGGGACTGGGCGTGCTCCCAGGAAGGCGGAATCTTTACCTTTGCCGGGCTGGAAGGAAAAGATTATGACTTACAGGACGGCAAGATCGTACTCAGAGAAGACAGAAAAGGGAAAAATATTGGATGGCGCCAGCTTACCCTGGGGATTCAGCTTCCCAATGTGGATAAGGAACCTGTCTTTGGAATTATGGAACAGAATTTTGGCCAGCAGGGAATGGAGGATCTGATGCTGTCCAACCAGTGCGGATCCTACAATGAGCTGGATCTGTACTGCCCGGTGTTTACGCAGCTGCAAAAATATGACTTGGCAAAGCCAGTGCAGGAGTTTACGGATAAGGCCATTACCGGTGCCATTGATATTGATGCAGAGTGGGATAACTATGTGGCTGGCTGGCGTAAGGCTGGAGGAGATGAGAAAATACGGCTTTCTACAGAATGGTATTTGGGATCGGAATATTTTAAGTAACCAAATTTTCCTGCTTTTTCCAATTCCCTCTGTTTTATTTTCAAAGGGATTATGGTATACTGATTCTATAAGCGACGAAAACGAAACCATGTCTTATATGGTCTCGTTTTCTTGCCATAGGTGCGCAGTAAAATAGAAGGAGGAGAAGGAACATGTTGGAAAAAATTGATCTGTCCAAGGAAGTGGATAAGGACACCTACAAAAAGGTAGTGGAAGAGGAAGGGGCCAGGCTGGGGCTTTTGCAGAGAGAATGCAAGGCAGCAGGAATTCCGGTGATGATTGTCTTTGACGGCATGGGGGCGGCGGGAAAAGGCGTACAGATCAACCGTTTGATTCAGGCGCTGGATCCCAGGGGCTTTTCGGTGCACGCCAGCAATTCTTCCAACGAAGAAGCGAAGATGAGGCCCTTTCTGTGGCAATTCTGGACCCAGATCCCGGCCAAGGGTCGGATCGCCATCTTTGACCGCAGCTGGTACCAGATCGTGCAGGAAGACCGGTTTGACGGCGTGACCAAGGAAAAAGATCTTCCGGGAGCGTATCAGGATATTCTGTCCTTTGAAAAGCAGCTAAGCGACGACGGGATGGTGATCATCAAATTGTTCCTTCATATTTCCCAGGAAGAGCAGAAGAAACGGTTCAAGAAACTGGCAGACTCCAAGGAGACTGCCTGGCGTGTATCCAAGCAAGACTGGAAACGGAACAAAGACTACGAGGAGTACTTAAAAATCAACGAGGAGATGTTGGAGAACACCGAGACCGAGTATGCGCCCTGGACGATCATTGAGGCCACGGACAAAGACTATGCGGCCATGAAGATCCTTACGACTGTGACCACGCGCCTTGCCTATGAGTTGGAACGGAAGAAAGAACAGGCGGCCATAAAGCCAGACAGCCAGACTCCAAGGCCTTCCGAACGTTTCCACAACGGAGTCCTCTCCGGCGTTGATTTATCAAAATCCCTGACAAGGGAAGAATACAAGAAAGAGTTAAGCCGGCTGCAGAAAAAGCTGGATAAGCTTCACAGTGACTTATACCGTCTGCGGATTCCGGTGGTTCTGGGCTTTGAGGGATGGGATGCCGGCGGAAAAGGCGGAGCCATCAAGCGTCTTACCAGCCACCTGGATCCCCGGGGCTACCAGGTAA
>JAETTS010000057.1 GCA_021769025.1 Enterocloster bolteae | reverse complement strand
ACATCGCACAGTATATTAACGAATGCCGTTCCAGATGGATTATGAATGGATATACGGAAAATGACTGGAACGAATATATAAAGAAACTGGATGCTTACGGACTGGAAGAATACCTGTCTATTTTCCAGAAGTATCTGGATGCTTTCTATCAGTAACTCTGCTGTTTTACAGATGTATGCCCACTGCTGGCAGCCATCAACCAATCATATCCAGGAGGCATATCATGACAAGCCCGTTTTTGCAAAAAGCACGAAACTATGAGAAGACATACGAAAAACATATTAAAAAAGAAGAGAGGCCAGAGTTTCACCTGTCCCCCCGTGTAGGCTGGATGAATGACCCCAACGGTTTTTCCTTCTACAACGGACAGTACCACCTTTTTTACCAGTATTACCCTTACGATTCTCATTGGGGGGCAATGCACTGGGGACATGCCGTCAGCCCGGACCTGCTGCACTGGACTTATCTTCCGGCCGCCCTGGCACCGGATGAGGCTTACGATAAAGACGGCTGTTTTTCAGGAAGCGCCGTTACACTCCCTGATGGAAGACATCTGCTTATGTACACCGGCGTGACAAAAGAGACCCTGGAAGACGGAACTGTCCGGGACGTACAGAGACAGTGCATTGCCACAGGCGACGGTATCAATTATGAGAAATATGAAGGAAATCCGGTATTGACAGAATTCCACCTTCCTGCTGGCAGTTCCCGCTATGATTTCCGGGATCCCAAACTATGGCAGGGAGACGACGGTTCCTTCTATGCCGTCATTGGAAACCGTCCCGCCGACGGAAGCGGCCAGATTTTACTGTTTAAGAGCCCTGACGGCTTTGATTGGAAGTTTCAGGAGATATTGTGCCAAAACCGGGGGCGCTACGGAAAAATGTGGGAATGTCCTGACTTCTTTGAATTGGATGGAAAACAGCTTTTGCTTGTAAGTCCCCAGGATATGCTGCCTCAGGGGTTTGAGTATCACAACGGAAACGGGACTGTCTGCATCATCGGCTCCTATGATAAGGAAAAGCAACAATTCGTCGAGGAACGCAACCAGGCCATGGACTACGGCATTGACTTCTATGCCCCCCAGACCCTTCTGGCACCGGACGGCCGGAGAATCATGGTCGGCTGGATGCAGAACTGGGATACCTGCCTTCCCTCCACGGTTCAGACGCCGTGGTTCGGACAGATGACTCTGCCCCGGGAGCTTTCCGTAAAAAACGGACGGCTTTACCAAAATCCGGTGCGGGAGCTGGAAACCATGCGCAGAAATGAAGTGCGGTACAGGGATATTACATTCACAGACATTCTGCAGCTAAGCGAAATCAGCGGCAGAAAAATAGACATGGAGATTGACCTGCGCCCTGTGGATGAGAACCAGGTATATCAGAAATTTGCAGTACGTTTTGCCCAGGATGCCCGTCACCGGACAGCCGTCAGCTTCCGGCCTCACGAATCCATCCTGAAGATTGACCGCAAATTCTCCGGCTCCAGAAGAGCAGTCATCCATCAGCGCCGAAGCCTGGTAAGACACCAAAACGGCAGAATCCGGCTGCGGCTGATCCTGGACCGCTACAGCGCCGAGTTGTTTGTAAACGATGGAGAACAGGTACTTTCCGTCTCCATCCAGACAGACCAAAGAGCGGAAGGAATCTCCTTCTTCTGCAATGGGCTTGTCAGTATGGATATTGTGAAATACGATTTGGCTTAATGCAGTATTGGATATAAAAACAGGATACCCCCCTAAGGAATGGTATCCTGTTTTCTCCTTCAATGTGCAGAAACTCCGTTAAAAGCCTCCGCTGATGTCTCATTTTTGCAGCCTGCGCCCTACAGCCCCAGCAGCTTCTCCATGCTTTCCACAGCAATCCCTTCTGTCAGAACGCCTGCCACCTGGCCATCCTTGATAGCCACTGCTGCAGGGACAGCCTCAACGCCCAGCCTCACTGCAATTCCGTTGGATTTGTAGACATCTGCTTTATTAACCTTCACCTGGCCTTTGTATTTCTCCTCAAAAGCCTCAACCTCTTTTAGAAGTTCCCGGCTTTCCGGAACCACTGCATTCCAGATATATACAATGCCAGGCATAGATTTATCCATGATCTGATTCTCAAACACTTCGCTCTCCGCAATGTACTTCTCTGCGGCATAACCTGCGATAGCACCATCGCCTACGGCTGTGGCCACCTGCTTTAAGAACTTATCCCGCACATCTCCGGCAGCAAATACACCAGGGATATTGGTCTCCATCTTCTCATTGGTGATCACATAACCTGGACGGGTCATATCAATGATTCCCTTAAAGATCTCTGTATTGGGAACATAGCCAATAAACATAAAGCAAGTATCCACAGGAACATCAATAATCTCTCCTGTTCTGGTGTCCTTTAAAGCTACACTGCGAAGCCGCTCATCATCGCCTCTGAACTCTGCCACTGTGGTATTCCAGATAAACTCCATCTTGGGATTGGCCAATGCTTCTTCTTTGGCAATCTCGTTACAGTCCATCTTTCCTTCTTCGTGCATCACGCTGACGATTACCTTGCTGGCAAACTTGGTTAAGAACATGCCCTCCTCGATGGCTGCGTCTCCGGAACCGATGACGATAACCGTCTTATCTGTATTGGCCGCTGCGTCGCAGGTTGCACAGAATGAAATTCCTTTGTCATACAGGAACTTATCCTCATTGGGAGCTCCTGTCAGACGAGGCTTTCCGCCGCTAGCAATGATTACTGCCTTACACTGATAATTGGTGCGGAAAGTCTCTACTGTCTTTACATCGCCCTCTAACTGGACACCCCTTACATCCGTCAGTTTAAACTTAACCCCAAACTTCTTAGCCTGCTTATGGAACAACTCCATAAGGCCAAGGCCTGTGGAGCCTTCCGGAAATCCCGGATAGTTCTCAATCTCATTGGTGTAAGTAGCCAGACCGCCTACAAGGGCTTTCTCAATCACCAGAGTTTTCAGTCTGGCTCGCCCACAGTAGATGGCTGATGTCAAGCCTGCTGCCCCTCCGCCGATGATGACCACATCATATTGCTCTATTTTCTTCTCCATCTTCCAATCCGTCCTTTACATAAAGTATTTCGCAAGCAGCTTACTGCCGATAAAGGCTCCGATAAACAGGAAAATTGCAAACACCCAGCCAGACAGAGACAGGGATGCAATGCTGGAATACAAGGCTCCGATATTGCAGCCACCGGCCAACCTGGCGCCATATCCCATCAAAAGTCCGCCTAATGTAGCAGCCACTACCTGTTTTAATGACTTAATCTTCTTAAACTTAAACTGAGATGCTAAAAGCACTGCCACCAGGGCACCTGCGATGATACCGAAGTTCAGCCAGGAGCCAGTGTGATTTAAAATCCCATTGTTTAAGGTTGCCTGAGCACCTTCCGAAGAAAAGTAATACCATTTATCTACATTTCCGCCTACCAGGCGGTACAACCATGCTCCCCAGTTGGCAAAGGTACCTGATACACCCCACGGAGAGCCTGTACTTGCAAAAATTGCAATCTGGAAAATCGAAAGCAGCACTGCGCCGGTCACATATGTAAAGGGATTTTTAAAGATCATCTTATAATAAGGGTTCTTACTTACTTTATCCCAAAAAGCCTTCAAAGCTTATGCACCTGCTTTCTTATTTGGTCTTTTCGATTACGATCTCCCACTCGCCGTCATCAACTTCCTCGATCTCCACGTTATGTCCATTGTTTCTTGCCCACTCAGGGATATTCTTCATTGCACAGCTATGGTCGATCTGAGCGATCAAAACATCGCCTACCGCCATCTTCTCCATCTGCTTCTGAACCTTCATAAGGGGTACTGGACAAGCCTCGCCTAAACAATCAACTGTAAATTCTGCCATGATAAATTCCTCCTGTTTTTATTATTTTCATTATTTATGATGAACGCTTGTTCACCTGTTTCCTTGCTTTACAATACCTTTATTCTTCCGTGTTCCCCATACGCTTCTTCTCATATTTGTCAGCTGCAATATAGAGAAGCGCGATAACCGCCAGCTGCAGGATCAAAGCACCTGCCCAGCCAAAGATATCCGGAAGAAAAATCTTGGGAGCCGTGGCATTGAAATTCAACGTCCACCATCCCATATGATTGGCTCCAATCAGAGAACCTACCACAAAAAAGAACAGACTTAACATCTGCATGCCAAAGCCTTCGCCTACACGCATCAGGGTGCCTGAGGCACATCCCCCTGCAATTACCATTCCGATTCCGAACATGACTCCTCCCACACAGGTAGCCAGGCTCACCGGCATAACGTAACTCTGTCCCGGAATGCTTCCTCCATTGACATAAGCGCCATATTTAATAGCCGTGAATCCGATGGTTGTGATGGCAAACGCTATGAGCACTGCACGGGTGACAGATGTGGAACCGGTGATACAGGGATCCCGCATTGAGGCCGTAAAACAAAAGCGGGCTTTCTGTAAGATAAAGCCGAAGCAACATCCGAATACCCAGAACAATGCGAGCGTACCATTCTTCTGTCCCAGCACAATGGCTATGACAGCTATCAGCAGCAGTCCAAGAAATCCGAAAGGAACCTGATTCTTTTTCTTTTTCCTGGGCGTGGATCTGCGGATAGAGGATCCGCCGGACTGTGTCTGTTTTGCCGCATTTTCCTGCATTCCTCATACCTCCTTGTATAGTTTCATACGGCCGGCGCCCTCCAAGTGCGCAAGCCTACTGAATCATTAACGCCTTACTACCATTTCATTATAGCACATTGTGATTTTTTTAATTATCTGAAAACCTTATGCTGCATAACGCTTTTCTATAGGCCTGTTTTTTCAAAAAATCCTTGCATATCTTGTATTTCACAGCCGTTTCTTGTATAATGAAGTTCTATGTGGGTGTATTTTTTGCCCTGATTGACAAAAAGATAACAAAGGAGGTGTCTTCCAACTTGCTGCTGGAGCACATTATCATGTTTTATAAAATAGCCGCCGAAAAAAGTATCTCCAAGGTGGCTCAGACCAACCACATCTCCCAGCCGGCTTTAAGCCAACAGATGCAGCGGCTGGAAGAAGAGTTGAATGTAAAGCTTCTTGAGCGTTCCAACCGGGGAATCGAGCTTACCCCAGCTGGTAAAATCTTCCAAAAATATGCGGTTCAGTTTATGGGGTTATACAGCGATTTAAAAGAAGAGCTGGACAATCTTCACACTGGGAACAATACCTTTCATATCACGGCTACTTCCGTAGCCTGCAACTATGCCTTGCCCTGTTCCCTCTATAAAGTAAACCGGCAGTTTCCTCATTATACGTTTCACTTGTCCAGCGCGCCTTCCAGCGACGTGATCCGCCAGGTTTTAGATGAACGGACGGATCTGGGCTTCATCGTTGGAACCACCGACTTACCGGAGCTTACATGCAAAGCTGCCTATCAGGACAAGATCCATCTGGTAGCCCGCAGCGACTATCCAATTGACTCTCATATCACCCTGGAAAATCTGAAGCGTTATCCACTGATTCTTCTGAATGAATCCTTCAGTTCCTACCGCCTGGTATGCAATTACATCAAACAATTAGGTTATCCGATTAACAATTTCCAGGCCATGTATCGCCTGGATTCTACGGAGTCGGTAAAAAGTGCGGTTCAGGCGGGCCACGGCGCAGCATTCCTTCCATATATTGCCGTGAAAAAAGAATTGTACCAGAAACAGCTAAAACGGATTGAGATTGAGAATTTTGACCTGGATTACGGGGTCTATTCCATATATAAAAACACCAATACGGATACTCATATCAATGAAATTATCGATTATTTTGTGTCCAATGTAGGGAAAAATATTTGCTGATTACACCTTCTCAATGGTTATCTCCCAGATTCCGTTCATAGGTTCCAGAATACTCATAAGAAACCCTTTCTTATTACAGTATTCTGTGATGGACTCCAACACACAGCTGTGGTCCGTAATCAGTTTGACCTGTTCTCCTTTTTTGGTCATTTTCTCGCATTGTTTTAATTTCATAATGGGGATGGGGCACATATCCCCCAGACAGTCCAATTCCAGCATAGGGTACCTCCGATTTTTTCATGTATTCCTGCTGCTTTGTAAGATCTGATATGAACAGGAACAGGGATTCATTTACATTTACAAGATATATGATAGAAGTATATCACAAAATCAAGTATTTTACAAAAGGTTGTGAAATTGTGAAGGGTCCGCCTGAAGAGGGAATCCTATTGTGTGAACAGTAACGATGCTAACTCCGGTGATATTGGCATTTGAATATTTATAGCTGATTACAAACAGTTCAATATACTCCCAATGACGAAAGGCTTAACTTAATGAACATACCATTTTATGCACGGCTTAGCACAAAACTGGATGAAGAACAGCTGCTTTCCTGCCTGGACGGAGTCCTAGCTACAGACGGGCTTTATACAAAAAAGGCCTTAAGTTTGCTTTCTTCCCTTTTTAGAGGCAGAGACAGCCGGTATATGTTAACCTCCAGCTGTTCCCTGGCTCTGGAAACAGCCCTGGAGTTGTGCCATCTGTCCCGGACAGACCAGGTGCTTCTGCCTTCCTACAATTTTCCGTCTGCGGCCAATGCGGTGTTTAGGGCAGGCGGAACTCCGGTTCTATGCGATATCGATCCTGATACGCAGAACATAAGCCTTTCGGATGCTGCCTCCAGGATCACCTCCAAAACCCGCGCCATCATCCCAGTCCATTATGCCGGCATTTCCTGCCCCATGGATCGCCTTCTAAGTCTGGCGAAAGAAGCAGGACTTACGGTTATCGAGGATGCCGCCCAGGCCATCGATGCTTTCTATCAGGACAGGGCTCTGGGTGCTTTGGGCGATTTCGGCTGTGTCAGTTTTCATTACACCAAAAATGTCAGCTGTGGCGAAGGCGGCCTGCTTCTGTGCCGGAACCGAACCGATTTTGAAGAAGCCCGATGCTATCGTGTCCATGGCACCAATCGGGACGCTTTTTTTAACGGAGAATGCGACCGCTACACCTGGGTACGCCCCGGAAGCAGCACAGCCATCAGCGAATTATGCGCCGCGCTGTTGTCCTCCCAGCTGTCCTCCTTAAAGCAGATTACCACCACCAGAAAGCGTCGACTCCATGACTATCTGGACTTTCTGGCCCCTCTGGAGCAAGAAGGATATGCCCGACGTATGTGCATTCCGGATTATTCTGCCCCCAACGGCCATATATTTTATCTGCGTTTTGAAAATCAAAGCCTGAGGGATCATGTGCAGAAGCTGTTGGCCCAACAGGGCGTGGATGCCAAAACCCACTACGTTCCTCTCCACATTTCTCCTATGGGAACACGGCTTGGATACAGGCCGGAGGATTTGCCAGAGAGCCTGGCTTGCTACAACACACTGCTGCGTCTTCCCATTCATACCATGCTGACCAGGGATCAGGCTTGGCAGATCTCAGAAATGATCATAAAAGGATGCCGTTTTTATGGATGATATTACATTAGGAATCGTAATCCCGGTATTTGGCTCCACAAAGTCTGTAGGCTGCCTGATCCGCCAGATTCATGCTGTCTTTTCCAGCGTATGTACCTATCACATCTATCTGGTAGATGACGGTAACCCGGAAGAAATTCATCTCTGGTTGAGGAAACATTGCCTCCTTCCTTTTGTGACCCTGATACGCTTAAAGCAGAATTACGGGCAACAGAATGCGGTTCTCTGTGGGATTCGCCATGCAGGAGGCTGCCGCTATATTGCCACTATGGACGATGACCTGCAGCACAGTCCGGACATGCTTCTTACTCTATACCAGCAGATACAAAAAGGATATGAGATTGTATATGCCGTTCCAAGGACAGAGCCGATTCCTGTCTGGTCCCGGGAACACGGCTCCCTGTTTAGGAATATAGGCAGCCACATGAGGGATCTGCTGTTTCGCGGGATGTTAAAGCTGCCTCCTAACATAAGAGTCAGCAGCTTCCGCATTATGACCAGGGAACTTGCCGCAGAGATTTCCTCCCAGGCAGCCGGATTTTTCTATCTGTCTGCCGCAGTATTTTCCCGCCCCAGAAAGGCCAAGACCTGCTATTATCCTGCACGTCCCAGGCCCTATGGACGCAGCGGTTACACCGTTTGGAAGCTTCTGGCCCTGTACTGGAATATCTTTTGCTTCTACGGCCCCGCCGCTCATTTTTTTATGTCCGAAAAAAGGAGGTCAGCTATTTTGTATCAACAGTCATCGATCATGATTTTAGGCGGTTCCAACTGTCAGCTGCATGCAGCGAAATGGGCCAGAGACAACGGTTACCGGGTCATCCTGGCGGATTATACAGACCATCCTCCGGCAGCTGACTATGCCCATATCCACAGCAAGACCAGCACTTTTGACATAGACGGATGTACAAAGCTTGCCCGAAAAGAGCAAGTAGACGCGGTCATGACCATGGGAACCGACCAACCGGTCTACACAGCTGCCTGTGTCTCCAGCCGTCTGGGGCTTCCTTCTTGTTTAAGCCCTGAAAAAGCGCTGTCTGTCACCAACAAACAGGTGATGAAACAGATATTGGCTGACAATAAGATTTCTACAGTTCCCTGGATGCTGGTGGATAAGCACACCTTGCCGGAGGATCTTTGTAAGCTTACTCCTCCTCTGGTGATCAAGCCTCTGGATTCCCAGGGACAGAGAGGCATCTTCAAATGTAGCCAGGCCCGTCAGATTTTGTCCTGTCTGCCAGAGACCCTGTCCTTCTCCAGATGCTCACAGGCACTGGTAGAATGTTTCTATCCCAGTGATGAGATCACTGTAAGCGGCTGGGTTTCCAAAGGCCGCTTAACCATATTGACTGTCTCAGACCGTCTTCTGTACCCGGATCCAGTCCATATCGGAATCTGTATCGGCCATCGCTTTCCATCCGTACACATGGACCGTTATGACGAGATTGCCTGTCTGTGCCAGAGGGTAACTGATGCCTTTCAGCTGACAGAAGGACCTTTTTACCTTCAGCTCCTTATGGGAGACCAGGGCATCCGCGTCAATGAATTGGCCTGCCGTATCGGAGGGGCCTTTGAGGACGTGGTGATTCCATACTTAACTGGATTTGATATTCTGGAAGCTGTCATGGATCTTTCCTTTGGACGCACTGTCTCGCTTCCTCTTCCGGAAGATTTCCGGGCAGATAAGATCAAGCGGTGCGCTGCTGTCCAACTGACTTTCTGCCGCCCTGGCACCATCGCTTCCTGCACTCCCATAGAGAAGCTGCGAAGCCTGCCGTTCCTTTTGGACTGCGGCTACAATTACCACCCGGGCCAGAAGATACCCGAGACTCACAATGCCACAGCCCGCTTCGGCCACGGAGTCATCGTTGGAACTCCAGATACAATCGCGTCCCATATCCGGCAGTTCTACGAGACCTATCAGGTTCTCTCTCCTGCCGGAGAAAATCTGGTAAACCGCCTGTATCCGGAGCAATAGAGCCTACATCAAAACGTAAGAAAGACGAGGAACCTATTATGAAAAAAAGCCTCTTTCTCATCCCTATCCTGGCCTCTTTGCTCCTGCAAGGCTGTCAGAAACAAGAAACACCGACCATAGGCATTGCCGAGCAGTATGGTATCGCTTATGCGCCCTTAAACATCATGAAAGAAAAGGGGATTCTGGAGCAGAAACTTCCCGGTGTCACCATTAATTGGCAGCAGTTCGGCGGCCCTACAGCCATCCGGGAAAGCATGATGAACGGGGAGGTAGATTTTGGATTTATGGGAATTGCACCTGTGCTCATCGGCATTGATAATGGTATGGAATGGAAATATGCCACTGGCATCAGTTCCAACCAGGTGGCCATTGTCACCGACAGCCCCGACAAAAAGACCCTGGCGGACTTTACAGAAGAAGACCGGATTGCCATCCTCTCTCCAGGCTGTACGCAACATGTCCTTCTGTGCATGTTGGCCAAAGAGCAACTAGGAGATCCTATGGCACTGGACAGCCAGCTTGTGTCCATGACTCACCCAGATGCCCTCCAGGCCCTCTTATCCAACACAGAGATCACTGCCCATGTAGCCACTCCCCCCTATATCCAGAAAGAGGTTCAGGCCGGCATGACAATCATGGCCACAGGAGAAGAGATCATGGGCAAGCCTTTTACCTTTATCAGCGGTGTGGCAATGACTGATTTTTATGAAAATCACAGAGACTGGTATGATGCGTTCATCGAAGCCCTGGATGAATCCATTGATTACATCAATGAAAATATGGAAGAATGTGTCCGCATTCTGGCCCCTGTCTACGGTATTTCTGAAGAGGACCTGATGGAGCAGATGACTTATAACGGAACCATTTATTCCAACCGTCTGGAAGGAATCCCAGAGTTAAGCGCTGCTATGCAAAGCATGGGCTTAACAAAAGGAA
>JAETTS010000056.1 GCA_021769025.1 Enterocloster bolteae | reverse complement strand
GTAATCTTTTTCTTTTTGTGGTACACTTTCTAGTAATTATTTCAATAGTTTCAATGTTTCACGTGCAAAGGAGGCAGGGACTTTTCCCTCACATATGAAAAAACAGTATTTATTGGGAATCGATATTGGTTCCACTACAGTAAAAATTGCTATTCTAAATGATACATATATGCAGCAGCCTGATGCCAGATCCCAGTCCCAGACAGAAGCCATTTCCTTTTCTGGCTATGAGAGGCACTTCGCCAATATCCAGGAGACATTGGCTTCTCTTCTCCGTCAGGCATATGAAAAACTAGGTCCCATAGAACTGTATCCGGTTATCACTGGTTCCGGTGGGCTTACCTTATCCAAACATCTGGAGATACCGTTTGTTCAGGAGGTTGTGGCGGTAGCCTCCTCTTTAAAAGATTATGCGCCTCAGACAGACGTAGCCATCGAACTAGGCGGTGAAGATGCGAAAATCATCTATTTCACCGGCGGAATCGACCAGAGAATGAATGGAATCTGCGCCGGCGGTACCGGCTCTTTCATTGATCAGATGGCTTCCCTTCTTCAGACAGATGCCGCAGGCCTGAATACTTATGCCCAAAAATTTCAGATGATCTACCCTATCGCTGCACGCTGTGGTGTATTTGCCAAATCCGACATTCAGCCCTTGATCAATGAAGGGGCTACTATGGAGGATCTGGCTGCATCCATCTTCCAGGCAGTGGTCAACCAGACCATCAGCGGCCTGGCCTGTGGCAAGCCAATCCGTGGAAACGTAGCATTTCTTGGCGGACCGCTTCATTTTCTCCCAGAGCTTAGAGAAGCATTTGTCCGCACTCTGCATCTGACCACAGATCAGACCATCGCTCCCGGCCACTCTCATCTGTTTGCTGCCTTAGGGGCGGCTATGAACAGCGAGAGGACTGTTTCTATTTCGCTGGAGCATCTCATTGACCGTCTGGAAAATGGGATACAGATGGATTTCGAAGTAAAGCGGATGGAACCCTTATTCTCCTCTCAGGAAGACTACGATTCTTTTCTTGCACGGCACAGTGGCCATCAGGTGAAGACTGCACCCTTGGCTTCTTATGAAGGCCCCTGCTACTTAGGGATCGATGCCGGCTCCACCACCACCAAGGTTGCCTTGGTAGGGGAGGATGGTTCCCTGCTCTATGATTTCTACAGCAATAACAATGGAAGCCCTCTGGCTACTGCTATCCGTTCCATAAGGGAGATCCGTGCCCTTATGCCGGAAAACGCCCATATTGCATGGTCCTGTTCCACCGGATACGGAGAAGCCCTTCTAAAGTCCGCGTTCATGCTGGATGAAGGGGAGGTAGAAACCATCTCCCACTATTATGCCGCTAAATTTTTTGACCCCAAAGTAGACTGCATTCTGGATATCGGCGGCCAGGACATGAAATGCATTAAGATCAAGGAAAACAGTGTGGATAGCGTCTTGCTAAACGAGGCCTGCTCTTCCGGCTGCGGTTCCTTTATTGAGACCTTTGCCAAATCCTTAAATTACTCTGTGGAAGATTTTGCAAAGGAAGCTTTGTTTGCCAAGAATCCTACGGATCTTGGCTCCCGCTGTACAGTGTTTATGAATTCCAATGTAAAGCAAGCCCAGAAAGAAGGGGCTACCGTGGCGGATATTTCTGCAGGCCTGGCCTACTCGGTGATCAAGAATGCTTTATACAAGGTGATCAAGCTTACCAGCCCTTCGGATCTGGGCACCCATGTGGTGGTTCAGGGCGGTACCTTCTACAACAATGCCGTACTGCGCAGTTTTGAGCGAATCGCCGGCTGTGAAGCAGTCCGTCCCAACATTGCCGGTATCATGGGAGCCTTCGGTGCTGCCCTGATTGCAAGAGAGCGCTATGAGGAAGGAAAAGAAACCTCCATGATGCCTCTCGACAAGATCATAGGCTTAAAATACGAGACCTCCATGACCCGGTGCAAAGGCTGCACCAACCACTGTGTACTGACCGTGAATCGTTTCGGAGGCGGCCGCCAGTTCATCAGCGGCAACCGCTGTGAGAGAGGCCTGGGCAAGGAAAAGACTCGCAAAGAGATTCCCAACCTATTTGACTATAAGTACCATCGTATCTTTGATTACGATGCCCTCCCCCTGGATGAGGCCAGACGAGGGATTATCGGTATCCCCAGAGTACTGAATTTCTACGAAAATTATCCGTTTTGGGCTGTTTTCTTCAAAAAATTAGGATTTCGCACCATATTGTCACCTCAGTCTACCAGGCAGATCTATGAGTTGGGGATTGAATCCATCCCCAGCGAATCCGAATGTTATCCAGCCAAGATTGTCCATGGACACATTTCTTGGCTGATTGCCCAGGGGATCAAGACCATCTTCTATCCCTGCATTCCTTATGAGCGCAATGAACAACCGGATGCAGGAAACCACTACAACTGCCCCATGGTCACTTCCTATGCAGAGAACATCAAAAACAAAGTGGAAGAGCTGGCTGAAAAGAATATCCGTTTCTTAAATCCCTTTATGGCATTTACCAACGAAGAGATTCTTACCCGGCAGCTGGTGTCCGAATTCGAAAAGGAATTTCAAATTCACGAGTCAGAGGTTCGGACAGCCGCCCATCTGGCATGGGAGGAGCTTCTTCACTCCCGCCTGGATCTGCAAAAAAAGGGGGAAGAAACCATTGCCTGGCTGAAGGAGCACCATCGCCACGGCATTGTTCTGGCCGGCAGGCCCTACCACATTGATCCGGAGATCCATCACGGCATTCCGGAGATGATCACATCTTATGGGATTGCTGTATTGACCGAAGACTCCATCTCCCATCTGGGCCAGGTAGAACGGCCCCTGATTGTAACTGACCAATGGATGTACCACTCTCGTCTCTATGCTGCTGCATCCTATGTGAAAAACAGCGATTGCCTGGATCTGATCCAGCTAAATTCCTTTGGTTGTGGCCTGGATGCGGTGACCACAGACCAGGTACACGATATCCTGGCCTCTGCCGGGAAGATCTATACCGTATTGAAGATCGACGAAGTAAGCAGCCTGGGAGCCGCACGAATTCGGGTTCGTTCCCTTATCGCCGCTCTGCGGGTTCGGAAGAAAAATCACTATAAAAGCAAGGTCGTGTCCAGCGCGTACAATCGGGTGATGTTTACCAAAGAGATGAAAAAGACATATACCCTGTTGTGTCCTCAGATGTCACCCATTCATTTTGACCTTTTAGAACCGGCAATCCGGTCCTTTGGATACAAGATTGAGGTCTTGCAGAATCACAATCGCTCTGCCGTTGATGTAGGGCTTCAGTATGTCAATAATGATGCGTGCTATCCATCCCTCATTGTCATCGGCCAGGTCATGGAGGCGCTGTTGTCTGGAAAATATGACCTGGAGCACACGGCCGTGTTTATGAGCCAGACCGGAGGCGGGTGCCGTGCATCCAACTATATCGGATTTATCCGCCGCGCCTTGGATAAGGCAGGTATGTCCCAGGTTCCGGTTATCTCCATCAATGCCAACGGTATGGAGACCAATCCTGGATTCTCCATCACTCCTCCTCTGCTTACCAAGGCCATGCAGGCTGTGGTGTACGGTGATATCTTCATGCGGGTTGTCTATGCCACCCGGCCTTATGAGAAAAATCCAGGCAGTGCGGATGCCCTTCATCAGGAATGGAAAAAACGCTGTATTGCCTCTCTGTCAAAGCGGGCTCCTGCTATGATGGAGTTTAGCAGGAATGTACGGGGAATTATCCGAGATTTTGATAATCTGCCTAGACTGAATGTGAAAAAGCCGAAAGTGGGGATCGTGGGAGAAATCCTTGTGAAATTCTCTCCTCTGGCCAACAATCATATTGTGGAACTGCTGGAATCAGAAGGCGCTGAGGCTGTGATGCCGGATTTAATGGACTTTTTGCTTTATTGTTTCTATAATACCAATTTTAAGGCGGAAAACCTGGGAGGGAAGATGTCGGTTGCGCGGTTGTGCAACATGGGGATCTCTCTCATCGAATATTTCCGGAAGGTGGCCAGGAAAGAATTGCTGGCAAGCAAGCATTTCACAGCTCCGGCCAGGATCCAGGAATTGGCAGAAATGGCGCAGAAGTTCGTGTCTCTTGGGAATCAGACCGGCGAGGGTTGGTTCTTGACTGGGGAGATGCTGGAGTTGATTCACAGCGGAACCACCAATATTGTATGTACCCAGCCATTTGGATGCCTGCCTAACCATATTGTGGGGAAGGGAGTTATCAAGGAATTGCGAAAGGCTTACCCAGAGTCAAATATTATTGCGGTGGATTATGACCCAGGGGCAAGCGAGGTGAATCAGCTGAATCGGATTAAACTGATGTTGGCGACAGCGCAGAGGAAGTTGGGGGGAAGGTAACAGAAAAAGCCCCCTCCAGACTACGTTTTCGCCAGTTTAAGGGGGACATTTCTTTCCCAAATATTCAATCATTAGTAAGAATATATTTTTACGGTTTTCTTAATGCCTGTAAGCGGTCTATGGCCGGCTGGTAGCCGAACTTGGCGGATTGGGCATAGTAGTGGAGGGCTTGTTGGGGGTGGCCGGAGACTTCGTACCAGGCACCCAGGTTGTAGGCAGCCTTGAAGGAGCCGGTTCCTACTACACCTCCGGCTTCGGGATGCTCGCCGAGAGACAAGCAGGTTTTGTAGCTTTCCTCGATTCTTGGGAGGAGGGTTATGTAGCGGTTTATGTCGGATAGAACCCGTTTCATGTAGAAAAGGCCACATACAAAGCAGAAATCGGACCAACCGCCCAGGGCAGAAGCCTCGGCTTCTATGAGCCGGGCGGCTTCATCCAGGCAGGAGGTGGTACCAATATCCAGAAGCGTGTAAAGATAAAGTACAATTCCTCCTGGCCGGTAAGGGTCTTTGGGGCCTGTAAGACCATAGAATCTTTGGAAATGGGGGAGGCTTGCTTCTGGTTTTTTCAGGTTTCGCAAGGTGGAGGCCAGCTGGAAATGATAGTAGCCGTCATCCGGGTAGTCTCGTACTGCCTGTTCCAGGTAGGGGAGGTTTCGCTCTCCTTTGTTGGTGTTTAAGTAGCCATCGTGGTCAGCAGTTAAGGGAATTTGGTAGCACGGATAGTTTCCCTCCGGCTGTTCATGGATAGGGCCGGTGTAGGTAATACCTTTTGGGAGAAGCCTGGGAAGTATGGACGTGCTCTGACTGATTCCGTTCTCATCTTCATAAAAATCATATCGAAGGATGCCACCCAGCCATGTGCCTTTGCCTTCTCTGCTGCGAAGCGCTGCTTCCAGGCTCTGTCTGCTGCAGTCTCTCACATATTCATCTCCGTCCAATACCAGATTCCAATCCCCATCAGAATGGCTCAATGCAAAATTGCGGGCAGCGGAAAAATCATTCACCCAGGAAAATTCAAAAACCTGGGCACCCATCTCTCGGGCAATCTCCAGGCTTCTGTCATTGGAGCCTGTGTCTGCTATGATGATCTCATCCACAATAGGTTTCGCAGACTTCAGGCATTTTCTCAGGGAACGCTCCTCGTTTTTCATAATCATTACCAGATTTATCTTCACTGTAGGCCTCGTTCCTATCTTGATTTTTGTCTTTCTAACTGTCTTTGGAATACAAATTTCCTTATGGCTGTCTCCGCCTCATTGGACAGACTGTAGAACTGGCATCCGTAACCGAACCCCCCTCCAGCCACTCCCTTTCCGCGGAGAACCTTTGCCTTGATCTCGCACCGCTCCCCCTCAAAGACATGGTCAAAGCGGAATTTGGTTCCCACTTTCATCGGCAGCGCCGTCACAACGAAGATCCCGCCGGCACTGATATTCTGAATGGTTCCTGAAAAGGATTCTCCTGCGTCGGTGGAGCCATTGATCACGATGCGCACCGTCTCACGAAGATCTTTCTGCCTCTGGACTGCCTCATACACATCAATCAGGGTACAATCCGCCATCCATGGCTCGGAAACCTGAGTCGCTGTAGTATTCCTCCGGATCACCAACTCGCAATAGGTGCGAACCAGGCCTTTTTGCTTGTCATAGAAATCCACCACCGTCTTAAACCGGACAGCTCTCAATTTATAATTGCTGAAAAAAAGCTGAATGGTATCGTCCAGAGTTATCTCTACTCTGGCTCTGGACAACGGCCGGTTATCCGTACCATATACCAGGCAGCGCTCACAACTCTTCATCTTTAACATACAATCTTCTTCCTCTCCGTTTTCAGCCTCTCTATATTATAGCGTCATGCTTCCCACTTCCCTGCTGGCATTCAGCATCATCTGCACGCGGAGAAGCTCAATGAGACTGGCAAAGCCGGACTTACTGATGGATATGGTATCTTCCGTCTCGCCGTCTTCCCCTGTTGATACGGAACTTAAAAGCCCTGACAACAAGCTTGAAGTGCTTCCCAAGCCATAGCCGCCATAAAGGCCTGCCAGCTGGCTATAGGTGGAACCATAGGATCTTGAAGTTGAATCAGAAGTCCCCAACAAATTTCCCACACTGCTTGAAGATGCTCCATATAAGTTTAACAGCTGGTCTGAGCCAAGGCTTCCATAAGTTCCGTAAAGGCCAGTTAACCCGTAGGAACCGCTGCTGTTCACAGTCTTCCCTGAATAGATGGGAGAGCCGTTGAGATAGGAATTGACCGTCTTCACATAATTCTGAGTCTCTTTATAAGGCGGAATTCCACCGTACTTTTGGACACTGTTGGGACCGGCATTGTAAGCAGCCAAAGCCAGATTGATGTTGCCGCCGAACCGCTCCAGATTCTCTTTTAAATATTTGGTACCGCCCATGATATTCTGCCTTGCATCATAAGGATTGGTAACGCCAAGAGACCTGGCTGTTCCAGGCATAAGCTGCATAACACCGATTGCTCCGGCTTTGGAGACAGCATTGGGATTGAAATTGGACTCTGCCTTCGCCACTGCTTTGATCAAATCCACGGAAACACCATATGTAGAGGCCGCCTCATCAAAAATAGCATCCATGCTTTCCGTCACATTGCTATTCTGATACAAGCTGTTGAACACCGTCTTAAAATCGCTGTTAACCTTCTGCGTAGGGCTATTCTTGGTATATTGTGCCTTCACCTCATCTATACTGCCGATTGATGTTACTAACGCCATAATTGTCTTTCCTCGTTTCTCGTTTTATCTTCTTTTTATCATACCACGTTTAAGGGGAAATGTCTAATACTATTGTGCTGCGCCACTAGGGCCCAGAGTCCATCCATCTATCACCGTATTGGCCGCCATACTGCCATCCGGATACAGATAATACCACAAACCTCCCACCTGTACCCAGCCAGTCTGCATCCTGCCGTTCTGAGCCATGTAATACCATGTTCCATTGACCTGTACCCAGCCGATCTGCATCCTGCCGGATCCATCCATATAATACCATGCCCCCGGTTCCGGTTGAACCCAGCCAGTCTGGATCATCCCATTATCCGCCGCATAATACCAGCCGCCCTCCGGTGGCACCACCCAGCCGGTCTGCATCCTGCCATTCTGGCTTAAGTAATACCATGCGCCTCCGATGTTCTGCCATCCTTTCATAAGCTTCCCATCCTGGCCATAGTAATACCACTGGTCATCCTCCTTCTTCCAGCCCCCGGCTGACCCTCCGGTAGCCTGGGTTCCCGAAGGCGTATTAGAACTTGTTGTACCTTCCAGCACAATATCATTCTCAGAAGAAGAGATCAGGATTCCCTCTTTAAAACATTTCTTATCCTCAGAGGTAATAGGCACAGCCTTCACCTCATAATAATACACCTTGCCATCATCTTTCATAAAGGCATCCAGATCTGCATAGTTGGTGGTCACATTCAGCTTCTTCACCGTCTTGTTATCACCGTATAAGATCACTGTATATCCCGGCGCATAATCTACAGGGTTCCACACGGCCCGGTTTTTCACCGTACCGCTCCACCCTGCTTTGGAAGTATTCCCCAGAACCGTGATCGGCTTATAGTCCACTTTCACCAAAAGTTTATTGTCCTTGGTAGCCTTGGCGGACACAAACTCCGCTCCCTTTACCTTACATTTTGTCTTATTTAGTGATGTTGGAAATACCTTTCCTGCTGCGGCCTCCACCGTAACGGTGATCCTCACCTTGGAACCTGGCTTCCATTTATCCTGGGCCTTCTGGTATTCCACACCGCCTAAAGAACAGCCGGTTCCGCTGACTGTCACCACTGGTTCCGGAACCTCCTCCGTATCTCCGAATGAAGTCTTAAATGTAACAGACACACTTTCGATTACACTGGATTCCGCGCCATAAGCTTCCACAGGCGTTTCTGATACCATAAGTGCCACTGTCATCATGCAGGCCCATGTCGCGGCAGCCAACCTCCTTATGCCATTCTTTATCTGTCTTTTCATATCGCATTCCTCTTTTCAGATACCCTATCATAATGCCCATTTTATTCTGCTTCTACTGCTCCCACACGCCTTCCGAATTCACATAGAGCCCGCCGATTTCCGTGTCATGGGCCATCTCCCCGCTACCCGGGTAAAAATAATACCACTTTCCGTCGATCTCATACCAGCCATTGATGATCTCACCGTTGGCATCTGCAAAATAGGTCTTCTGATCCCGCATAAACCATCCGGTAAACATGGCTCCCTGAAGACTGTTGTCCAACTCATTAAGATAATACCACTTGCCATTCAGCTGCAGCCAGCCGGTATACGCGCTTCCGTCCTGATTAAAATAATAGTAGTAGGCTCCGATGATTCTCCAGCCGGAAGACACCATGGATCCTTTCGGCATATTTCCCTCTGCCTCTGGACGGAAATAGTACCATCTGCCGTCAACTCTTCCCCACCCTACAGTCATGTCTCCGCCAGGCTGCAGATAGTAAGTTGCACCGCCGATCTGTTGCCATCCAGTCAGCATCACGGACTTATCATCAAAATAGTACCACAAGCCGTTGATCTCCGCCCACCCCTTGTTACAGAGGCTTCCGCTGGGATACCGGTACTTCCAGTTTGTTCCGTCTTTAAACCATCCTACAGACTCCTGAGTTCCTTGTTTCACAGTTGACTTGGAGGACTGGCGGCCCTTCCCGTCGGAGACATCCCGATCCGTTATCTGCAGTTCTCCTGATTCTGTCCAGCTGCTGTTGCTTCCATATTTTGCGTTATTGTCTGTTCCCGTAATGGCCCGGACACGGAACTTATATTCTCCGGCTGTAGTCATATAGGGATAAAAATTGTAATTTTTTGCGGTGGTCCTGTCTATTTTAAAAATACTTTTTCCATTGCGGTAAAGCTGGACTTCATAATTTTTTGAGTCATTCTCTCCCGGCTCCCATCTGGCCTCTCCCAGATTGTTCTCATTCCAGTATGCATCTGCCGGCTCATCATACTTTCCCTTTACAGGGTTTAAGCGCACCGTCACCACAAGGTCGTCCCCGTCTCGTCTGGCGGAAACAAATGTGCCCCCGCTGACCTTCACGCTGGATGCCTTATAACTGGCCAGAAAATAGTGGTCGCTCACATCCACAGGAGTAAGCACGATCTTGAGCCTGGGAGCGGTGGCTGTCGTCATGGTGCCGGAGACCTTGTCAACCCACTCTGCATCCGTCACCGTATAATAAGAACCGCTTGAACTCACCTGAACTTCCCCGTCTGCTGCGCTTCCACCTATGGAAATCCCTGGCTGAGTATCTCCGGCTTTTAACTTTGATGATACCTTTACGCTTACACTGTTGATTGGCTTGGTAGCTGCCAGCGATTCCAAAGGCATGCACGCAAGACACAGGCATGCCAAAGCCAGCACGACCGCTCTTTTCCCTATCCTTCTCATCACTTGAACCATATCATACCTCCTAATTTCTGTTATGTACTCCCAGTCTCTTTCGTCTGATTCCAATTCCAGGGTACATTACTGCCAGCCGCTCATATACCGCCTTTTTTCTTTTTCTACATAACCTCAAAGCAATTCCCAACCGAATCCTGCCTCATATTCGTCTGTTTACGCTGCTTCTGCCATATGCCTAAAGATTATCTCATATGGACCCTCCGCCTGCTTCCACTGCTTCCGCAGGTATCTCGTCCTCTCCTGGTGCTAACCCATCCTCTTCCGGACGTGCTTCCTCCTCTTTTTCCTGTCCTGGCACATATCCCAGAAAATAGATATAAATATCAACAATCGCCTGATACAATTCTGTGGGAATCTCCGCCCCCAGCTTTAACTGGGTCAAAAGCGTGGCAAGGGAATCGTCCTCGTAGACAGGAACTCCTGCCTCCAGGGCAGTCTCCGTGATCTTCTCCGCCAAGTATCCCATGCCTGAGGCAACGATCACCGGTGCCCCGTTCTTCTCCGGATTATATTTTAAGGCCACTGCTTTCTGCCGCATCAATTCATCAAATTCGGACATTGATCGTTCTCTCCTTCTCCCTTATCTCAGGGAAAACCTCATCAACTCTTCTGTCGCGGAGCCTTTGCCGCACGGACAGCTGGCTGATTCTGATCCCG